>JAAYXJ010000010.1 GCA_012515985.1 Gammaproteobacteria bacterium | reverse complement strand
CGATGATCGTGGCCCGCGGCACGCCCGGCTTCTCCGGCGCGGACCTGGCCAACCTGGTCAACGAGGCGGCGCTGTTCGCCGCCCGCGAGAACGCGAGCGAGGTGCGCATGGACCACTTCGACCGCGCCCGCGACAAGATCCTGATGGGCGCCGAGCGCCGCTCGATGGCCATGAGCGAGGAGGAGAAGGAGCTCACCGCCTACCACGAGGCCGGCCACGCCATCGTCGGCCGCCTGGTGCCCGAGCACGACCCCGTCTACAAGGTCACCATCATCCCGCGCGGCCGCGCCCTGGGCGTGACCATGTACTTGCCGGAAGGCGACAAGTACTCGATGAACCGGGTGGCGATCGAATCCCAGCTGTGCTCGCTGTATGGCGGGCGCGTGGCCGAGGAGCTGATCTTCGGCGAGGACAAGGTCACTACCGGTGCCTCCAACGACATCGAGCGCGCCACCAAGATCGCCCGCAACATGGTCACCAAGTGGGGCCTGTCCGACGAGATGGGGCCCATCGCCTACAGCGAGGACGAGGACGAGGTGTTCCTGGGCCGCTCGGTCACCCAGCACAAGAACGTCTCGGACGATACCGCGCGCAAGATCGACGAAGTGGTGCGCGGGATCCTCGACCGCGCCTACGAGCGCACGCGCCAGATCCTCACCGAGAACATCGACAAGCTGCACGCGATGGCCAAGCTGCTGCTGGAGTACGAGACCATCGACGTCCCGCAGATCGACGCCATCATGGAAGGCCGCGATCCGCCGCCGCCCATGGGCTGGGACAAGTCGCGCCGCGATGGCGGCGGTGACGGCGGCGACGGCGACAGCAAGCCGATCCCGATCGGCGGGCCGGCCGAGCAGACCTGACCGCGGCCGCGGCCGATGTTCGACACCACCCCAACGCTTGACTGCGGCGGGCGCCCGCTGGCGCTCGACCGCCCCCGGGTGATGGGGATCGTCAACGTGACCCCGGATTCGTTTTCCGACGGCGGGTCGCACTTCGACCACGACGCCGCGGTCGCGCATGGATTGGCGCTGGCCGGCGAAGGCGCCGACATCCTCGACATCGGCGGGCAGTCCACCCGGCCGGGATCGGAAGAGGTGGCGCTGGAGGAAGAGCTGCGGCGCACGGTCCCGGTCATCGAGCGTCTGGCCCGCGAAACCCGGCTGCCGCTGAGCATCGACACCTCGCGCCCGGAGGTGATGCGCGCGGCCGTCGAGGCGGGCGCGGGGATGATCAACGATGTCTACGCGCTTCGCCGCGAGGGCGCGCTGGAGACGGCGGCGGAGCTGGGCGTGCCGGTGGTGCTGATGCACATGCTGGGCGAGCCGCGCTCCATGCAGGACGCGCCGGAGTACGACGATGTGGTCGGGGAGGTGCACCGGTTCCTGGCTGAGCGCATCTTTGCCGCCGAGATGGCCGGGATCGACAGGCGCAGGATTATCGCCGACCCGGGCTTCGGCTTCGGCAAGACCACCGCGCACAACCTCGCCCTGCTGGCGCAGCTCGAGCGTTTCGCAGAGCTCGGCGTGCCGGTGCTGGCAGGCTTTTCCCGAAAGCGCAGCATTGGTGAAATCACCGGCCGCGAACACCCGCGCGAGCGCGCCGCGGGTTCGGTCGCCGCGCACCTGCTGGCCGCCCAGCGCGGGGCCGTGATCCTGCGGGTGCACGACGTGGCCCAGACCGTGGATTCGCTCAAGGTGCTCGCGGCCGTGGAGTCGGTATCGCTGCCGCGCAAGCGGGCGCCGGGCCCGGCGATCCGCTGGCCGGAAGACGACTGACCCGGTCCGCCCCGGCCCCCGCGCCGGGCTGCATCGCTGTTCCAGCTGCGTTAGGCTGCGCCGTCGCTGCCGCCGTCCCGCGGCTGAAATCGCGAGGAACAATGATCCAGTCCAGCACGCCGCTCATCGTCACCTTTCTCGTCTACCTGGCCGGAATGCTGTTGATCGGCTATTACGCCTGGCGTTCCACCAGGAACTTCGACGACTACATCCTCGGCGGCCGCCGGCTGAGCCCCACCACCACCGCACTGTCGGCGGGTGCTTCGGACATGAGCGGCTGGCTGATGATGGGCCTGCCGGGCGCGATGTACCTCAACGGCCTTTCCGAGGCCTGGATCGGGCTCGGGCTGGTCACCGGCGCCTGGCTCAACTGGCATTACGTGGCCGGTCCCCTGCGGGTCTACACCGAGCGCACCGGCAACGCGCTGACCCTTCCGGACTACATGACCAACCGGTTCAAGGACACCAGCAAGGTGCTGCGGGTGCTGTCGGCGCTGGTGATCCTGGTGTTCTTCGCCGTGTATTGCGCCTCGGGCGTGGTCGCCGGCGGCCGGCTGTTCGAGAGCGTGTTCGGCATGAGCTACACCCAGGCGATCTTCTGGGGCGCGGCCGTGACCGTGGCCTACAGCCTGGTGGGCGGGTTCCTGGCGGTGAGTTGGACCGACGTGGCGCAGGGCACGATGATGCTGTTCGCGCTCATCGTCACGCCGGTGCTGGTGCTGATGCACAGCGGCGGGCCGGTTGACGCGCTGGAGGTCGTGCGCGAGCTGGATCCGACCAAGCTGAGCTGGATCGGCGCCGGCGGCATCGTCGCCATCATCTCTGCCCTGGCATGGGGCCTGGGCTACTGCGGGCAGCCGCACATCCTGGCGCGCTTCATGGCGGCCGAAAGCATCCAGTCGATCCCCAAGGCGCGCCGCATCGGCATGGGCTGGATGATCCTGTGCATGGTCGGATCGCTGACGGTGGGCTTTTTCGGCCTCGCGTACTTCGCCCTCAACGCGGACGCGGCGGGGCCGGTGGAGGCCAATCCGGAGCGGGTGTTCATCATCGCGGTGGAGCTGCTGTTCAACCCGTGGATCGCGGGCATCATCCTGTCGGCCATCCTGGCGGCAGTGATGAGCACGCTGTCGAGCCAGCTGATCGTCTGTTCCAGCGTGCTCTCGGAGGACTTCTACCGCGGGTTCTTGCGCAAGGACGCCAGCCAGCGCGAGCTGGTATGGGTGGGCCGCGCCAGCGTGCTGCTGGTTGCGCTGGTGGCGCTGTGGCTGGCGCGTGATCCGGACAGCCGGGTGCTGGGCCTCGTGGCCTATGCGTGGGCGGGCTTCGGCTCGGCCTTCGGCCCGGTGCTGGTGCTGTCGTTGTTCTGGGGGCGCATGACCCGCAACGGTGCGCTGGCCGGGATGGTGACCGGCGCGGTGGTGGTGATCGCCTGGAAGGAAATCGTGGTGGAGCAGTTCGGGTTCGCCCTGTATGAAATGGTGCCGGGCTTTATCGCGGCCACCCTGGCGATCGTCGTGGTCAGCCTGCTGGGCAGGGAGCCCGACGGGGAAATCCAGGGCACCCATGAGCAGGTGCGCCTGTCGCTGCGGGAGACGGGTTACTGATGCCATGACCGCCGCTGGCCGATAATCCGGGGATGTCCATTGATTCCCGGCCGCCGGTCATCGCGATCATGGGCCCGACCGCGTCGGGCAAGACCGCCTTCGCTGTGGAGTGCGCGCGCGCGCTGGACGGGGAGATCATCAGCGTTGATTCCGCGCTGGTGTACCGCGGGCTGGACATCGGCGCGGCCAAGCCGGCGCTGGAAGAGCGCAGAGGCGTCCCACACCACCTGATCGACGTCCGCGATCCCTGGGAGCCCTATTCCGCGGCCGAGTTCGCGGCCGACGCGCGCGCGGCGCTGGACGCCATTGCCGCCAGGGGACGGCTGCCGATCCTCGCCGGGGGCACCGGCCTGTATTTCCAGGCGCTGCTGCGCGGCCTTTCGGCGATGCCGGCGGCCGACCCCGATGTCCGCGCGCAGCTGGCGCACGAGGCCGGCCACCGGGGCTGGGCCGCGCTGCATGCGGACCTGGCGCAGGTGGACCCCGAAGCCGCCCGGCGCATCCACGCCACGGATGTGCAGCGGATCCAGCGGGCGCTGGAGGTCTACCGGCTGACCGGTCGCCCGATCAGCGCACTGCAGCGAGAGGCGCCGCGGCGACTGCCATACCGGGTGCTCAAGCTGGTGCTGGCGCCGGCAGACCGGGCGGTGCTGCACGGGCGGATCGCCCGGCGCTTCGATGCCATGCTGCGCGCCGGGTTCCTGGCCGAGGTGGAGGCGCTGCGCGCGCAGCCGCGCCTCCGCGACCACCCTGCGCCGCTGGATCTTCCCGCGCTGCGCGCGGTGGGATACCGGCAGGCGTGGGAGCATTTTGATGGCGCCACTTCGGCCGATGTCTTCGTTGAACGGGCGATCGCCGCGACCCGCCAGCTGGCCAAGCGCCAGCTGACCTGGCTGCGGGGCGAACTGGATGCGCGGTGGTTCGACCCGGCGCACGACGTGCGCGCCTTGGACGATGCCATCGGCCTGTTCCTCGGCAAACCTGGGGTCGTGGCGCCCTGAACCGCGGCAGGGGCCTCGGATCCGGTGCGCCGGGACTGCCGGCGCGCATTGTTTGTGTACCATCGGCGCGTCACCGCCAGGGGATGCAGGGCGGCGGACGCGGCCGGAGGAGCCGCCACAACAATAACCAAGCTGGGGAACATACATGTCCAAGGGACAGTCCTTGCAGGACCCTTTCCTGAACGCCCTTCGCCGCGAGCGCGTTCCGGTTTCGATCTATCTCGTCAACGGCATCAAATTGCAGGGCACCATCGAGTCGTTCGACCAGTTCGTGGTCCTGCTGCGCAATACCGTCAGCCAGATGGTGTACAAGCACGCGATCTCCACCGTCGTACCGGCCCGCAACGTCAGGGTGGGGCCGGGCGGGGGCCACGTGCAGGCAGCGGGCGAAGCCGGCACCCCGGAGCCGGTGCCCGGGCGCAGCGAAGACTGAACGGCGTTCCGGCAGGGCGTTGCGGGGTGGCGGCGGCTTGACATCACGTCGCGCTGGCCTCATGTGATGGGGACACACCCCAAGGAGCGCCCGCCGCTTGTTCGAACGCAGCCAAAAGGGCGAGCACGCCCTGCTGATCCAACCCCACGCCGCAGGAGCGCCCGACGAGGACGCGCTGGAGGAATTCTCCGAGCTGGCGCGCTCCGCCGGCGCGTCGGTGGCGGCGGTGGTCACCGCCCGCCTGGACCGCCCCAACCCCGCGACCCTTGTCGGCAGCGGGAAACTTGAGGAAGTGCGCGCCGCGGCCGATGCCACCGGCGCGGATCTGGTC
This sequence comes from Gammaproteobacteria bacterium, assembly GCA_012515985.1. GTDB lineage: Bacteria > Pseudomonadota > Gammaproteobacteria > Xanthomonadales > Xanthomonadaceae > Luteimonas. The sequence goes on along the minus strand of JAAYXJ010000010.1, from coordinate 28,183 downwards.
CTGGTCAACCATCCGCTCAGCCCGGTGCAGGAGCGCAACCTGGAGAAGGCGCTGGAACGCCGGGTGGTGGATCGCACCGGGCTGATCCTGGACATCTTCGCCCAGCGTGCGCGCAGCCACGAGGGCAAGCTGCAGGTCGAGCTGGCCCAGCTGCGGCACATGGCCACCCGGCTGGTGCGCGGCTGGACCCACCTGGACAGCCAGCGCGGCGGCGCAATCGGCCTGCGGGGTCCGGGTGAGACCCAGCTCGAAACCGACCGCCGGCTGCTGCAGAAGCGGGTGGACCAGCTGCAGAAGCGGCTGGAAAAGGTGGAGGTGCAGCGCGGCCAGATGCGCCGTGCCCGGGTGCGCAGCGAACTGCCGCGGGTGGCACTGGTGGGTTACACCAACGCCGGCAAGTCGACCCTGTTCAATGCGCTCACCGGGGCCGGGGCCTACGCGGCGGACAAGTTGTTCGCCACCCTGGATCCAACCGTGCGCAAGCTTGAACTGCCCGGCGGCAGCGTGATCCTGGCCGACACGGTCGGCTTCGTGCGCGACCTGCCCCATGAGCTGGTGGCCGCATTCCGCTCCACGCTGGCCGAAGCGCGCGACGCCGACCTGCTGCTGCACCTGGTGGATGCCGCAGACCCGCTGCGCGACGAACGGATCGCCCAGGTGGACGCGGTGCTGGAGGAAATCGGCGCCGGGGATATCCCGCAGCTGCTGGTGTTCAACAAGATCGACAGGATCGAGGGTGCCGCCCCGCGCCACGACCAGCCGCACGGGGCCGCCGGCAATGGCCAGCCCCAGCGCGAGCGGGTGTGGATTTCCGCTCGCGACGGGGACGGGCTGGATCTGCTGCGCGAAGCCCTCGCAGGGAGCCTGGGGCTGAGGCGGGTCACCGGGGAGCTCGAGCTTCCATCGTCCGCCGGCCGCCTGCGCGCGCGCCTGCATGAGCTCGACGCGGTGCGCGAGGAAAGCCACGATGAGCACGGCTGGCACCTGCGGATCGACCTTCCCCACGGGGATGCGGCGCGCCTGGCCGCCGGGCCCGAGGGAAGTCCCCTGCGCGAGCTGCTGTCGGCGGGTTGAAGCGCCCCCGTTTTGTCTGCCCCTCCGACGGAGCGGGCGCGGTGGGAAACTCCTTGTAGAATGTGCGTCCCCGCGCGGCCGGTCCGGCCGCGCCGGTGAATCCAAAGACTGGAGCAGGCATGCCCTGGAACATTCCCGGCAACAACAACCGCGGCGGCCGAGGCGGCGGATCCGGCGGCGACGGCAACAGCCCGTGGCGGCCTTCCGGCGGCGGCGGGTTCGACGACGTGGTCGCCCGGCTGCGCAATCTGTTCGGCGGTTCCGGCGGCGGGGGCAACCCGCTGCGATGGGTGGTGATCGCGCTGGCCGCGTGGCTGGTGCTGACGTCCTTCGTGCTGGTTGGCGAACGCGAACGCGGGGTCGTGCTGCGCTTCGGCCAGGCGGTCCGGATCATGCAGCCGGGCCCCAACTTCAAGCTGCCCTGGCCGGCGGAGCGGGTGATCAAGGTCGATTCCACGGGCATCCGCACTTTCACCAACACCGTCCCGGTGCTCACCCGCGACGAGAACATCGTGGTCGTTTCGCTGAACGTGCAGTACCGGGTCGGCGATCCGGAGCTGTTCCTGTTCGGGACCCGGGACGCGGTGCGGGTGCTGGAACAGGTGGCCCAGGGCGTGGTGCGCGAGCAGGTCGGACGCGCCGATCTTGACACCGTGCTTGGTGCCCGCGGCCCGCTGTCGGCAGTGGCCGCCAAGCAGCTGCAGGATTCGCTCGACATCTACCGCACCGGCCTGATCGTCACCGAACTCAACCTGCAGGACGCGCGTCCGCCGGACCAGGTGAAGCCGGCCTTCGACGAGGTCAACAGCGCCCAGCAGGTCCAGGAGAGCCTGATCAACGAGGCCCGCGCCTACGCCGCCCGGATCGTGCCGGAGGCGCGAGGTGAAGCCGCGCGCACCCGGACCGTGGCCGAGGGTTACAAGACCGCAGCCATCGCCCGCGCCACCGGTGACGCGACCCGCTTCTCGCTGCTGCTCGACGAATACCGCAATGCCGCCGACGTCACGCGCAAGCGCCTGTGGCTGGAGACCGTGCAGGAGGTCCTCGCCGACAACCGCACGGTGGTGGGGGGTGACGGGCGCCAGCTGATCTACGTTCCCATGGCTGATGGCCAGGGCCAGCCGCGCACCGGTTCGTCGCCGCCGATCGTGCCGGTGGAAATGCCGGACTCCGGCGCCGGCGCAAGCAGTTCCGAACAACCGTCGACGGGCCAGCGGCTGCCGCGCCCGCCGCGTGAAGGAGGCCAGCGATGAGGTTGAAGGCGATGATTCCGGTCCTGGCCGTGCTGGTGGTGATCGGGCTGATGGGCTCGATGTACATCGTGCGCGAGGGCCAGGTTGGGCTGGTGCTGCAGCTCGGCCGGGTGGTGCGCACCGACGTCGGTCCCGGCCTGCACTTCAAGATCCCGCTGATCCAGAACGCCCAGGTGTTCGACCGCCGCTTCAATGCGGTGGACTTCTCGCCCGAGCGTTACCTGACCTCGGAACGCAAGGACGTGGAGGTGGACTTCGTGGCCATCGGCTACATCTCCGACGTGGCGGACTTCTACCGCGCCACCGCCGGTGACATGGCCGTGGCCGAAGACCGCCTGGCGCCGATCATCAAGGATTCCCTGCGCAATGAGATCAACGCCCGCACCCTGACCCAGCTGGTGTCCGGCGACCGCTCGGACGTGATCGCCAAGCAGCTGTCCTCGATCAATGACGGCGCGGCCACGCTCGGCATGCAGGTCATCGACATCCGCCTCAAGCGCATCGACCTGCCCACCGACAGCGACGTGATCAATCAGGTCTACAACCGCATGCGCGCCGAGCGCAAGCAGGTGGCGGCCAGGCTGCGCGCCGAGGGCGAGGAGCAGGCGCGCCAGATCCGTGCACAGGCGGACCGCGACCAGGCGGTGATCCTGGCCGAGGCCGAGCGTGACGCCCAGACCCTGCGAGGCGAGGGCGATGCGGAGGCGACGCGCATCTACGGCGAGGCCGCCAGCCGGGATCCGGCGTTCTACGCGTTCCAGCGCAGCCTTGAGGCGTACCGGACCGCGTTCGAGGACGGGCAGGCGGTGATCGTGCTCGAGCGCAATGATCCGTTCCTGCAGTACCTGCGCAGCGACAGATGAGTGACCTGTGGGTCGCGCTGTGCCTGGTGGCAGTGCTTGAGGGGCTGTTGTTGTTCGTGGCCCCGGGCGGCTGGAAGCGCGCGGCGGCGCAGATCATGATGCTGCCCGAGCGGCAGATCAGGATCATCGGCGGGGTGGTGCTGGGGATCGGACTGGTCGCCCTGTACCTTGTCAGGAACGGGGGCGGATAGCGGCCGGTTGATGAGCAGCGCGCTCGGTCCGGTCGTTTCGCGGGCTGGCCCGCCGACCCCTCTCGCTGCGCGGCAAGTGATGGTGGCGCGGGGGCGAGCCCACTGGCGGGGGCCGGGTGATTCCCGGATAATGCACAAAAGCCGGACGGGCACTTCGCCTGCCGGCTTTTTCCGTGTGAGCAGGAGTGGGCCGTGGGTCAGTCGGTTGTGGTGCTGGGCGCCCAGTGGGGCGACGAGGGCAAGGGCAAGATCGTCGACCTGCTGACGCAGGACATCGGCGCGGTGGTGCGCTTCCAGGGCGGCCACAATGCCGGCCACACGCTGGTGATCGGCGGCAGGAAGACGGTGCTGCACCTGATCCCCTCGGGGATCCTGCGCGATGACGCGCTGTGCCTGATCGGCAACGGCGTGGTGCTCAGCCCGGCGGCGCTGATGAAGGAGATCGCCGAGCTGGAGGAAGCCGGTGTGGAGGTGCGCTCGCGGCTGAAGATCAGCCCGGCGACGCCGCTGATCATGCCGTACCACATCGTGCTGGACCAGGCGCGCGAGAAGGCCGCGGGCGGGAAGGCGATCGGCACCACCGGCCGCGGGATCGGGCCGGCGTACGAGGACAAGGTGGCGCGGCGCGGGATCCGGGTGGCGGACCTGCACTACCCCGATCAGCTCGCCGAAACGCTGCGCAGCGCGCTCGACTACCACAACTTCGTGCTGACCAGGTACCTGGGCCAGGAGGCGGTGGATTACCAGAAGACGCTGGACGAGGCGCTGGAGTTCGGCGAGTACGTGGAGCCGATGAAGTCCGACGTGGCCGGGATCCTGCACGACCTGCGCAAGCAGGGGCGGCGGGTGCTGTTCGAGGGCGCCCAGGGTTCGCTGCTGGACATCGACCACGGTACGTATCCCTACGTCACCTCGTCCAACACCACGGTGGGCGGCGCGCTGGCCGGGACCGGCGTGGGCGCGGATTCAATCGACTACGTGCTGGGCATCTGCAAGGCCTACGCCACCCGCGTGGGCGGCGGGCCGTTCCCCACTGAACTGGAGGACGAGGACGGCCAGCGGCTGCGCGATCGCGGGCAGGAATATGGCGCGACCACGGGTCGCCCGCGGCGCTGCGGCTGGATCGACATCGTGGCGCTCAAGCGCGCGGTGGCCATCAACGGCATCACCGGGCTGTGCATCACCAAGCTGGACGTGCTGGACGGCTTCGACCGGCTGAAGATGTGCATCGCCTACCGCTACCGCGGCAAGGAAACCGAATACGCGCCGCTGGACGGGCAGGGCTGGGACGAGTGCGAGCCGGTGTACCTGGAGTTCCCGGGCTGGAGCGAGAACACCCACGGCATCACCGACTGGGATGAGCTGCCGCCCGCCGCGCGCGCCTACCTGCGCGCGCTGGAGGAGCTGGCGGGATGCCCGCTGAGCATCGTCAGCACCGGGCCGGACCGTGCCCACACGATGGTGCTGCAGGATCCGTTCGCCTGACTCCGGGGGGGCGGAAGCCCGCCCGGCGCTATTTCTTGGCGTGCCACTTGTCGTCGTCGCCCTTCTCGTATTTCTCCTTGACCGCCGACCAGGCGACGCGGTGGGCGACCTCCTCGCGCGAGGCGTCGCCGCGGCGGTCATCGGGATCCTTGTACTGGTCCCAGGCGCTGTTGTACGCCTCCTTGTAGATCTCCTGGCCGTGCTTGGGGACGTTGTCGCGCACCGCTTCGGGCAGGTCGCTGATGCTGTCGTAGGGCATGGGAGCGCTCCGCTTGGACCTGGGCCAAGCTTGGGGCAGGGCGGGTGAGCCGACCGTGATCCACCGCCTGGTGCTCTCGCGCAAGGGATTCGACTCCGGCTATGGCGGCATGGCCAGCCCGATCCTGCCCGATGGACGACTGCTGCCGCTGCCGATCCCGGCAGCACAGGACGACTTCCGCCTCGCCGATCTCAATGCCCCCGGAGTGGCGCTGGGGCCCCTGCTGCGGGATCTGTCTGGGGGCCGGCATTCGCGGCACACGCGCGTGCACATGGATCCGGACCTGGACCGCCGCGCCGACCTGCGGCTGCCCGGCTGGCGGCCGGCGCTTGGCCAGAACGGTGCCGCGCAATCGCACCTGGCCCGGCAGGGCGTGGGGCCGGGGGCGGTGTTCCTGTTCTTCGGCTGGTTCCGGGAAGTCGAGCGGCATGCGCGGCGCTGGCGTTACGTGCCCGGGGCGCCGGACCTGCACCTTCTGTACGGTTGGCTGGAGGTGGCGGAGGTGCTACCGGTCGTGTCCGGCCGGGCGGAGAGCCTGCGACGGCATCCGTGGATCGCCGACCATCCCCATGTCGCCAATCCCGGCCATTACCGCGGCGCCGACAACGTGCTGTACGTGGGTCGCGAACGCTCGGCATTCGCCGTGGGTCACGCCGGCGGCGGCGTATTCCCGCGCTATGCCGAAGGCCTGCGGCTGACGGCCGCGGGCGCCAGCCGCAGCGTGTGGGCACTTCCGGAATGGTTCCATCCGGCGACGGGGCTGGCACCGCTGACCTATCACGCCAATCCGGGCCGCTGGAGTTCGGAGCCGGGTCGCTGCCTGCTGCGCAGCGTGCCCAAGGGCCAGGAGTTCGTGCTCGATACCGGCGGACGCCCGGAGCCCGCCGCGTGGGTGCGGGAACTGGTGGCGCAGCATGCCGGCGGCCCGCAGGACGGGGAGCGGCAGGGCGCGAGCTGACCGGCGGGCGGGGTCCCGATTGCCGCCCGGCCGGCTCACGTGGCGGGCACGGGCGGAATGCTCCACTGCCCGTTCATGCTGACGATCGCGCCATCGCCAACCCGGACCAGCACGCTGGAGGAGCGCGCCCGCGCGGCGCTGCGCAACGTGCCCGCCCTCCCGCTCCCGGGGCACGGGGCGACGCTGGAGCGGTGGCGTGCGCTGGCCGCGTGGGGTGGGCAGGATCTGGCATTGGCCAAGGTCCTGGAAGCCCATCACGATGCGCTGGCGATCCTTGCCGAGCTGGGAGCAAGCGGGCCCGGCGGCGCGAGCCTGCTGGCGGTATGGGCGGCCGAGGGGCCCGAGTCGACCGTGCGGATCGTGAACGGGCGGGCCGGCCCCCGGCTGGTCGGCCGCAAGCCCTGGTGTTCCGGCGCGCGGTTCGTGGATGCGGCCCTGCTCACCGCGGCATCCGGCGATGCGCGCCAGCTCGTGCTGGTGCGGATGGACCGGCCCGGGGTGCACTGCGTGTCCGGTGACTGGAACGCGGTGGGCATGGAGGCGATCGAAAGCGGTGCCGTGGAGTTCGATGCGGTGCCCTGCCGGGTGATCGGCGCACCCGGGGACTACCTGGCGCGTCCGGGCTTCTGGCACGGCGGCGCGGGCATTGCCGCCTGCTGGCATGGGGCCGCGGTCGCCATCGCGCAGCGGATGGCGGATCCCGGACGCGTCGCGCGCGATCCCCACCTGGCGGCGGCGCTGGGGCGCTGCGACATGGCACTGGGCAGCGCCGCCGCGCTGTTGCGGGAACTCGCCGCAATGATCGACGCGAGCCCGCAACACGGGTTCGAGCGCGAGGTTGTGCGGGTGCGCTCGGTGGTGGAGCGCGCATGCCAGCAGGTGCTGGACCTGGCCGGCCGCAGCCTCGGGCCGGCACCGCTGTGCCGGGACGGCGAACACGCGCGGCGCTGCGCGGACCTGGCGGTGTTTGTCCGCCAGAGCCACGCCGATCGCGACTGGGCGGCGCTGGGCAGGCAGGTGGCGCCGATCGAGGCCTCGCAGCGATGGCCGCTGTAGAGGGGCCCCGCATCGTCGGCACGGGCCACGCGGATGAACTCCCCGGCGCCCTCCACGACAGGCTGGCGCCCGGCGACCTGGTGCTGGCCCCATGGCAGCACGATGGCCATCCCGACCACGATGCGGCCGGCCGGGCCGCGATCGCCGCCGCCCCGGCGCGCGGCGCCCGCCTGCTCCGCTACCCGGTCTGGGCCTGGCATTGGCTGGAGCCGGATGCGCCGCGCGCGCCGTTCCAGGCGTTCCGGATGCCGCTCGATGCGCAGGCGCGCTCGCGCAAGCAAGAGGCCATCCGCCGCTTCGACCGGCCTTTCGAGGTGTACCTGCCATGAGCGCGGCGGCGCATCTCGACCAGGTCTGGCAGACATCCGACGACCCCTTCGGCTATCGCACGCGCTGGTACGAGCAGCGCAAGCGGGAGCTGCTGCTGGCGGTGTTGCCATGGCCGGGTTTCGGGCGGGGCTGGGAAATCGGCTGCGCCAATGGGGAGCTGACGCATGCGCTGGCCGGACGGTGCAAGGCGCTCCTGGGCACCGACCTGCACCCGCGGGCAGTGGCCGCGGCCCGTGCGCGATGCAGCGCACTGGCGCACGTGGAGGTGCGGCAGATGGAGCATCCGGGCGAATGGCCCGACGACCACTTCGACCTGGTGGTGGTGGGCGAGGTGGGCTACTACCTGGACGCGCCCTCCCTCGCGCGCTTCGTTGCCCGGCTGGAGGAAAGCCTCGCCCCCGGCGCGGTGGTGGTGGGCTGCCATTGGCAGCATGACTTCCAGGGCCGCTGCAGCAGCACCGCGGCCGTGCACGCGTGCCTGGCCGCGGTCCCTGGGCTGGCCAGGCTCGCGCGGTACAGCGATGCGGACGTTCTGCTGGAATGCTGGAGCCTGGGGCCGGTGTCGGTCGCCGCGCGCGAGGGCCTGCGATGATCGGGGTGCTCGTGCCCGCACATGACGAAGAGGCGCTGATCGGGGACTGCCTGCGGTCGCTCCAGGCGGCCGCCCGCTGCCCGGGACTCGCCGGCGAGCCGGTCGAGGTCCTGGTTGCGCTGGACAGTTGCACGGACGGCACCGCCGCGGTCTGCGCGGCGCACGGGGTCCGCACAGTGGCGCTGCAGGCGCGCTGCGTGGGCCGGGCGCGGGCCACGGCCGCGGACATGCTGCTTGCCATGGGAGCACGCTGGATCGCCACCACCGACGCAGACAGCCGGGTTCCCGTCGATTGGCTTTCGGCACAGCTTGCCTGCGGCGCGGATGCTTTCTGCGGCACCGTGCGGGTGGCCGACTGGCTCGACTTCGCGCCGCGCGTGCGCGCCGCGTTCCTAGCGGGCGAACGGTATGAGGACGGGCACCCGCACGTGCACGGCGCCAACCTCGGGGTGTCGGCGGCGGCGTACCGTGCGGTAGGCGGATTCCCGCCGCTTGCGGCGCACGAGGATCAGGCCCTGGTGGCCGCCCTGGCGCGGGATGGATTCGTGCTGGCGCGACGCCCCCATCCCGCCGTCGTGACCAGCGCAAGGCGCGATGCGCGCGCCCGCCATGGGTTCGGCGACTACCTGCTGGCGCTGGAAGCGGCCGCCTGAGGTGGGGCCGGGCCTCAAGGCCCGGGCGAGAGTGCGATGAGCAGCCCGCGTGCGGCCTTGAGCCGGTCGGCGGGCTCGGGCAGTTCGAGCGTGATGCGCACCTTGTCCGGCCCGTCCATGCGGTAGTGCCTCGGCTGCCCCTGGATCAGGCGGATGACCGCCATCGGGTCCACCCTGGGTTTCTCGATGAACTGCACGCGGCCGCCCTCCGGCCCCAGGTCCAGCTTGCGGATGCCCAGCGCCGTGGCCTCGAGCTTCAGCTCGGCGGTGGCGAACAGCATCTTGGCCTGGTCGGGCAGCAGCCCGAAGCGGTCGATCATCTCCACCTGCAACTCGCGCAGCTCGCCGGCGTCGCGGGCGCTGCTGATGCGCTTGTAGAGGGTCAGGCGGGTGTGGACGTCGGGCAGGTAGTCCTCGGGGATCAGGGCCGGGGCATGCAGCTCGACCTCGGCGCCGCGGTCCGGCTCCTCGTCCATGTCGGGCAACTTGCCCAGCCGGATCGAGCGCACCGCGCGCTCCAGCAGCTCGGTGTACAGGCTGAAGCCGACCTCGGCCATCTGCCCGCTCTGGTCCTCGCCCAGCAGCTCGCCGGCGCCACGGATTTCCAGGTCGTGCGTGGCCAGGGTGAAGCCGGCGCCCAGCTCGTCCATCGAGGCGATGGCCTCCAGCCGCTTCTTTGCATCCGCGGTGATCGAGCGCTTGTCCGGCACCACCAGGTAGGCGTACGCGCGGTGGTGCGAGCGGCCCACGCGTCCGCGCAGCTGGTGCAGCTGGGCCAGCCCGAAGCGGTCGGCGCGGTTGATGATGATGGTGTTGGCGTTGGGGATGTCGATGCCCGACTCGATGATGGTCGTGCACAGCAGCACGTTGAAGCGCTGCCGGTTGAAATCCAGCATCACCTGCTCGAGCTGGCGCTCGGGCATCTGCCCGTGGGCCACGCCAATGCGGGCCTCGGGTACCAGCTCCTCCAGCTCGCGCTGCATGCGCCCGATCGACTCCACGTCGTTGTGCAGGAAGTACACCTGGCCGCCGCGCGAAAGCTCGCGCTGGAAGGCTTCCCGCAGCATGGCGCCGTCCCACTCGCCCACGAAGGTCTGCACCGCCATGCGGTGCGCGGGCGGGGTGGCGATGATCGAGAGGTCGCGCATGCCGGCCATGGCCATGTTGAGCGTGCGCGGAATCGGCGTGGCGGTGAGCGTGAGCAGGTGCACGTTGGCGCGCAGCGCCTTCAGTGCCTCCTTCTGGCGCACGCCAAAGCGCTGCTCCTCGTCCACGATCACCAGGCCCAGGTCCTTGAACTTCACGTCCTTCTGCAGCAGCCGGTGGGTGCCGACGATGACGTCGATCTCCCCGCGCGCCAGCTTCTCCAGCTCGGCCTTGATCTCCTTCGTGCTCTTGAAGCGCGAGAGCACCTCGACCCGGATCGGCCAGTCCGCGAAGCGGTCGGCGAAGTTGCGGTAGTGCTGTTCGGCCAGCAGGGTCGTGGGCACCAGCACCGCCACCTGCTTGCCGGCATTGGCGGCCACGAACGCGGCGCGCACCGCCACCTCGGTCTTGCCGAAGCCGACGTCGCCGCAGACCACGCGGTCCATCGGCTGGCTCGAGCCCAGGTCACGGATCACCGCCTCGATGGCGGCGAGCTGGTCCGGGGTCTCCTCGAACGGGAAGGCGGCGGCGAACGGCTCGTACTCGGCGCGGTCCACATCCAGCGCCAGGCCGCTGCGAGCCATGCGCTTGGCGTGGATTTCAAGCAGTTCGGCGGCCACGTCGCGGACCTTTTCTGCGGCCTTGCGCTTGGCCTTCGTCCACTGCTCGCCGCCCAGCGAGTGAAGGGGCGCGGTTTCGGGCGAGGCGCCCGAATAGCGGTTGATCAGGTGCAGCTGGGCGACCGGGACGTACAGGCGGTCGCCCTTGGCATATTCGATCTCCAGGTATTCTGCCGGGCTGCCGCCGGCCTCCAGCACCACCAGGCCGCGATAGCGGCCCACGCCGTGGTCCTCGTGCACGATCGGCGCGCCCTCGGCGAGTTCGCCCAGGTCGCGGATGATCGCCTCGGGCTCGCGGCCCGCGCGACGGGCCCGGCGCGGCTGGCTGGCCCGCTCGGGGAACAGCTGGCGCTCGGTGAGCACCGTCACCTGCGGCTTGTCGACGGCGAAGCCGTTCTCCAGCGGCGCCACGGCCAAGGCCGGGGTGCCAGGCTCCGGCGGCGTTTCCAGGAAGGCGTTGAAGTCCGGCAGCACCTGCGGCCGGATGTCGGCCGACTGCAGCATTTCCTGCAGCGCCTCGCGGCGCCCCGGGCTGTCGGCCGCCACCAGCACCCGGCCCGGATAGCTGGCCAGGAATGACTTGAGTGCCGCCGCCGGCTCCTCGTTGCGCACCGTCAGGGGCAGGTCCGGCGCGGGCTGGTCGCCCAAGGCCACGGCGTCCGCGTGGCGCGGATGGCCCTCGCCGGCCACCTCCACCCGCTCGCCGCGGTTGAGGCGCTCGCGGACCGCATCGGGCGGGAGCCACAGCTCGCCCGGCGGCAGCAGGGGCCGCTCGACGTCGTGCCGGCGCTGCTCGTAGCGGTCGGCCACCTGCGCGTGGAATGCGTCGGCGGCCTCGCGGGCGCCGGCCGAAATCACCGGCAGGGCGTCTTCTGCCAGATAGTCGAACAGGGTTGCCGTCACCGGCTGCGAAGGCGCGGCCCCGAAGCGCTCCCGCGGCGCCTCGAAGAACAGCGGCAGGTAATACTCCACGCCCGCCGGCGCGCTGCCCGCCTTGAGGTCCTGGAACAGGGCGCTGCGGCGCTGGTCCAGGTCGAAGCGCTCCACCAGCGCGTCCATGGCCCGCCCGCGCGCATCCTCGTCCAGCGGCACCTCGCGGCCGGGCAGCATGTGGATCGCTTCAACCTTGTCCAGCGAGCGCTGGGATTCCGGGTCGAAGCGCCGGATCGATTCGATGTCGGTGTCCAGCAGCTCGATGCGGAAGGGCGCATCCGCGCCCATGGGATACACGTCCAGCAGGCCGCCGCGCACCGAGAACTCCCCCGGGTCCATCACCTGCGGCACATGCCGGTAGCCGGCCGATTCCAGGCGCAGCTTCTCCCCGTCCAGGTCCAGCGCCTGGCCCACCTTGAGGTCGAAGGTCTGGCCGATCACGTAGTTGAGCGGCGGAAGCCGCTGCATCAGCGTGGCCACCGTCACCACCACGATCCCGCGCTTGAGCGTGGGCAGGCGGTGCAGGGTCGCCAGGCGCTGGCTGACGATCTCCGGGTGCGGGCTGAACTGGTCGTAGGGCAGCGTTTCCCAGTCCGGCAGCGGCAGCACCGGCACATCCGGGTCATTGCCCAGCAGGGTATGCAGGTCGCCTTCCAGCTGGTGGGCGTGCTGGTTGTCGCGGGCAACCAGCAGCAGCGGGCGGCCATGCTCGCGCGCGGCGGCGGCCAGCATCCAGGCAAGCGCGGACGGCGAGGCCGGCGCACGCCAGAAGGCGCGCTGCTGGCCGCGTCGCGGCAGCGGCGGGGCGGGAGGGGAAGGGGGCGTCATCGAACCCGCTATTGTAGCGGGCGCGGCGGGCTCAAGCCTGCCCGGCGCTGTCCAGGTCGAGCACCATCCGCACCAGGCCGTCGCGGGGGGCGCCTTCGCGGTGGAAGCCGACTGATCCGGCCAGTGCCAGCATCGGCTCGTTCTCCTCGGGCACGTCGCCGTAGAGGCGCTCCAGGCGCTTGCCGCGCGCCCAGCGCACCAGCCGCAGCATCAGCTGGCGGCCCACGCCCATCCCGGCCAGGTACTGGCCCACGAGGATCGCGAACTCGCCTTCGCCGCTGCCGGCAGGTGCGTGGACGCGCGCGATGGCGCCGATCACGGCCTCGCCGGCCGGGAGGTTTTCGCCGGCCACGAGCACGAACGTGGTCTTCGGGTCGGGCCGGGTCAGGCGCTGGGCCATCTCCGGGGTGAGCTCGCTCATCTCCCGCAGGAAGCGATGGCGCAGCGTCTCTGGCTGGAGCAGGCTGAACCCGGCGCGCACCGGCAGCGCGTCGTCGGGCCGGATGGGACGGATGAGGATCTCGCGTCCATTGGCGAGCCGGACTTCATCGTGCCACGGCGGTAGTCGGTTTCTAGCGGCCATTGGGTGGGGATGCTGCCATGCTGGAAGTGAAGGATTTGCTTGTTCAGCCCGTCCCAGTGTGGCCCCGTGCGGCTGAATCCGGCGTCCACATGAGCGCTGTCGGGGCAGGGCCGGGCCCGCTCAGGCGGGCGTCCGCAGCCATCGCAGATCGTGGTCCGCGCCCGGCTCGCCCAGCGCGCTGCACAGGTGGGCCAGCGCGGGTGCCAGCGCCGCTTCGATCCGCCACGGGGCGTTGAGCAGGAGCATGCCGCTGCCGTTCATGCGCAGCGGCGAGTCGTCGGGGCGCACCAGCAGTTCACACGCCAGGGCGGACCTGGCTTCCAGCGCGGCCGCGCGGCGCAGGAACGGCTGCAGGCAGCGCCGCTGCTTGATCGGGTACCACAGCGCAAAGCAGCCCTGTGGCCAGCGGGCGAGGCCTTCCTGCAGCGCCGGGATCGCCTCGTCGAACTCCGCCAGCCGGCGCTCATAGGGCGGATCCATCAGCACCAGGCCGCGCGCGAACCGGGTCTCGCCCCGGCGCGGAGGCAGCAGGGCACGCATGGCCGCGTAGCCATCGCGCTCGTGCACGGTCACCCGGCGGTCGGCGCGAAGGGCAAGCCTGAGCGCCGCCGCTTCCCCGGGCTGCAGTTCGCAGCAGGCGATCGCATCCTGCGCGCGCAGCGCATGGGCGAGCAGCCACGGGGAGCCGGGATAGGCGCCATCGCCGTGCTCGCTGCGGCAGCGGGCCACCGCCTCCAGGTACCGCTGCACGGCCGGCGGGGCGCCGCTGCCGTCGCCGAGCCGGCCAATGCCGTCCAGCGCCTCGCCGGTGCGCGAGGCCTCGCCGCCTTCAAGCTGGTAGAGCCCGCGCCCGGCATGGGTGTCCAGGGCAAAGCAGGCGGCCGGCTTGGCAACGAGCGCGTCGCAGAGGGCCAGCAGGACGACGTGCTTGAGGACATCGGCATGGTTGCCGGCGTGGAAGGAGTGGCGGTAGTTCACCCGCCCATGGTAGCGGGCCGCGGCTGCCCGGCTGCTCAGCCCATGACCGGCAGCGCGACGCCGGGGGCAAGCGCGATGGAAATCCCGGCCAGGACGCTCCCGATCAGCGTGGCCGCAAGCACGTCGCTGGGGTAGTGCAGGTCGAGTACGACGCGCGATACCGCCACGCTCGCCGCGAACGGCAGCGACCTGTCCCGGATGCTGCGCGGGCCGCACCACGCTGACCCTGCGGCCACGGCGCAGCAGTCCGCGCTGCAGGCTGCGCACCGTCAGGGCGACGCCGTTGACTTCAGGGGGCCAGGTTTCGGTGACGAGCGCGTCATGCATCGGGAACTCCGGTTTGACCCAGAATCCCCCCGAGCGGTGTCACCGGCATTGCGCTTGGATGACGCAGGGGTGACATCGCCACCCCGGCAAGCCTCACCAGGCCAGCTGGACCCGGGCCTGGATGCTGGAAGGATCAACGTCCAGCCAGCCCGTCGGTGGGCCCGTGTCGCGGGCGGTGTCGGCCTCGACGTAGTTGAGCGCCAGCTTCAGGTGCTCGCCGTGGTACCAGTTCACCCCGGCCGTCCACACGTCCATGGTGCCACCGGCGATCCCGGCGCCTGGATCGTCGAGGTCCAGGCGGTCGTAGCGCACCCCCAGCTGCCACAGGCCGGCGGGCTCACCGCCTGCGCCCGGGGTGCGCGGCACGCCCTCGCGATAGTCCCAGGTCTGCCCGCCGGGCTGCCACACCACCGAGGCATAGCCGCCGGACCCGTCGAAGTCCCGGCTGTCGCGGCGCTCCACGGTGGACTCGAACCATTCCGCCTGCACCTTGACCGGGCCCTGGATCCACATGGCTTCCGCGCCCACCGTGGTGGCCCGCCGCGCATCGGCGATCGCGCCGGTATCGAGCAGGCGGATCCCGGCCAGGTCCATGTTGGGCCGGGCGCGCAGGCGGATGCCATCATCCGGGGCGTCGCGCCGGCTCGCGGAAAGGCCCAGGTGCAGGACCCTGCCTTCCCCGCGCAGGGGAGCCCAGGTCCCGCGGGCGGCAAAGCCGTCGCCTTCGGCTTCATTGCGGGTCAGCTCGCGGTCAAACCAGCTCGCCGAAACGCTCCAGTCGCCCTGGTCGATGCCCCAGCCCACGCCCAGCCGGCGCGACACCGCGAAGGTATTGGTGGCGGCCGCCTTGGCGATGAAGTCGTTGGTGGTCGACGAACTCAGCTCCTCAAGCCCCGTGGGCTGCTTGAACTGTCCGACGCGCAGGTGTTGGCTGCGTCCGTCGAAGCGGATGCGGGCGTTGACGTCCAGCCATTTTTCCGATTTGGAGTCATAACCCACGACCCAGTCGAACCCGCTGGCATGCGCGCCCTTGAGCACCAGCTCGGAGCGCCGCACATCCGTATCGTCGCCCAGGTGGCTCCAGTCATCCCGGTAGCGGTATCCGTCGACCTGGAACAGGCCTTCGAACGACAGCTCGAAACCGCCGACTTCGCCCAGGTCGATGGCGCGAGCCTGGGGTGAAGCCGCAAGCAGCACGGCGAGTGCCGCGATCGGCGCGCTCGGGCGGGGAATCGACATGACGATGGGGCTCGTTGGCGAGGCTACGCCCAGCTTATGTCGCCGGGTTGACGGTTTTGTGACAGGAACCGGTCAGGATCACACGGGGTGCAACTTCGTGACGGCCATGTGCAGGCTCACTCCGCGGGCGCGGTCTTGTCCGGCCAGCGGCACAGGTCGTGGATCACGCAGGCCGGGCAATCCGGCCTGCGTGCCTTGCACACGTAGCGGCCGTGCAGGATCAGCCAGTGATGGGCGTCCTGCAGATAGTGCCTGGGCACCCGCTTGAGCAATGCGTCCTCCACTTCACGCACGTTTTTCCCCGGCGCCAGGCCGGTGCGGTTGGAAACCCGGAAGATGTGGGTGTCCACGGCCATGGTCGGCTCGCCGAAGGCGGTGTTGAGCACCACGTTGGCGGTTTTGCGCCCGACCCCCGGCAGTGCCTCAAGCGCGGCGCGCTCGCGCGGGACTTCGCCGCCGTGCTGCTCAAGCAGGATCCGGCAGGTGGCGATGACGTTCCTGGCCTTGGCGTTATAGAGGCCGATGGTGTTGATGTAATCCTTCAGCCCCTCTTCTCCCAGCTCGGCGATCGCCTGCGGGGTGTTCGCCACGGGGAAGAGCCGCCGGGTCGCCTTGTTCACGCCCACGTCGGTGGCCTGGGCGGAAAGGATCACCGCGATCAGAAGCTCGAACGGCGTGGAGTACTCCAGCTCGGTGGTCGGGTTCGGGTTGAGTTCCGACAGCCGCCGGAACATTTCCTCGATCTCCTCCCGTGTCATCCGCCTGCCGCGCCGGCGTCGCGCCGCGTTCACCGCCGTACCGCTCACTGGGCGCCACCTCGGGCGCGCTGGCGCGCGCGGGCCAGCGCGGCCGCGGCGGCAGGCGGCAGGGCGGGCCGCTTTCCGGCCGGGGCCGGGGCCGAGCGCGCCTGGCGCCTGGCGCGCAGCTCCTCCGCCTTGCGTGCCAGCCGTGCGTTGCGGGCGCGGTGGCGGTCTCGCGCCGCCCAGGCTGCCAGCAGCCTGTCGCGCGCGGACAGCAACCGCTCACGCTGCGCGGGCCCGAGCGAGGGGCAGGCATGCGGGTCGAACCCGGCCAGCCCGGCGTCGATGGCGCCGTCCAGGTCATCCGCGTCCAGCAATTCAAGCAGGCGCAGGGCGAGCGCGTCTCCGCTCACTTGCCGGTGAATTCCGGCTTGCGCTTTTCCAGGAACGCGCTGGTGCCCTCGCGCATGTCGGCGGTGGAAAAGATCAGCCCGAACTGGGCGCTCTCGTATTCCAGGGCTTCACCGATGCCGCACTCCGCGCCGGTGTTCACGCAATCCAGGATCCCGCGCAGCGCGAGCGGGGCCGCCCCGGCCAGGCGGTTGGCTAGCTCCATGGTGCCGTCCTCCAGCTTGTCCGGGGAGAACACCTGATTGACGATCCCCAGCTGGTGCGCGCGGGCGGCGTCGACCGGCGCGCCGACCAGGCACAGCTCCAGGGTGGCGGCGCGGCCGGCCAGGCGCAGCAGGCGCTGGGTGCCGCCAAAGCCCGGGACCAGACCGAGGTTGATTTCGGGCTGGCCCATCCTGGCGGTGTCGGCCGCCGTGCGCAGGTGGCAGGCCATCGCCAGTTCCAGCCCGCCGCCCAGGGCGAAGCCGTTGATCATGGCGATCACCGGCTTGGGCATGGTCTCGATCCGGCGCATGGTGCGCTGCCCGCGCAGCGAGAAGTCGCGAGCCTCCACTGGGCTCAGCCCTGCCATCTGCGCGATGTCCGCGCCGGCGACGAAGGCCTTGGGGCCGGCGCCGGTGAGCACCACCACCCGCACGCCGTCGTCAGCGGCAGCAGCCTGGAAGGCATCGTGGAGCGCGTCGAGGGTGGCCGCGTCCAGCGCGTTCAGCTTGTCGGGACGGTTGACGGTGACCACGCGGACGGCGCCGCGGTCTTCGGTCTGCAGCGGTGAATGGCTCATGAGTACCTGGGCAAGAATGAATGGAAATCGGGGAAACGGCGGAACTTTCCGCCCGCCGCCGGGGTCGCACAGCCGTCCTAAGTGACAGTTAAGCGGCCCGGCCGCTATCCTATCGCGTTCGCCCGCAGGTGGTCCGCCGCTGGCGCGGACGGATCCGATGCCCCGAACCACCCCGGAAATCTGGAGAACCACTGCATGAAGTTGCGCCTTCTGGCCGCTACCGTCGCGGCCCTTACCCTGGCCAGCGGCGCCGCCGCAGCCCAGGACACGTCCACCGAGCAGGGCCAGCTGAGCTACGCGCTGGGCTATGACCTTGGCCGGAACCTCGTCGAAAGCGGCGAGCAGATCAACGTTGAAACCGTCGTCCAGGCGCTGCGCGACGGCTACGCCCGCAAGGACCCCACGGTGCCGGTCGAGCAGCTGCGCACCGCGGTGGAGAACATGCAGCAGCGCCAGATGGCGCGGGCCCAGGAAGCCTTCAACCAGGCCTCCGCCGAGAACAAGACCAAGAGCGACGCCTTCCTTGCCCAGAACCGGGCGAAGTCCGGCGTGCAGACCACCGAGAGCGGCCTGCAGTACCGGGTGATCGAGGCCGGAAGCGGCGCCCGCCCCACCGCCCAGAGCCAGGTGCAGGTGCACTACAAGGCCAGCCTGCCGGAGGGCCCGACCTTCATCGACACCAGCGCCCCGCGCGAGGGTGGCCAGCAGGGCGGCCCGGTGACCATGACGGTCGGCGAGATCCCGCTGGCCGGCCTGCGCGAGGCCATCGGCATGATGCAGTCCGGCGCCCGCTGGGAAGTGGTGCTGCCACCGGACATCGCCTACGGCAACACCCCGCAGTCGCCGATCGGGCCGAACCAGGCGGTGGTGTTCGAGGTCCAGCTGGTCAGCATCAACAACTGACGTCCGGCTGCGTCCGCAGCGCCGCAACGACAGCCGCGTCGGCGCAAGCCGGCGCGGCTTTTTCATGGGTATGAGATGAACTTCCAGCTCCGTGCCGTCCTCACCCCCTGCATTGGCGTGTGCGCCCTGGACGGCGAAGGCATCTGCATGGGCTGCCACCGGACCACGGACGAGATCGCCCGCTGGGGCGTGATGGACGATGATGAGCGCATGCACCTGATGGACGATGTGCTGCCCCGGCGCGAGGCGGAGCGCACGTGAGCCCCGAGGCGCGGCTGGCCGACCTGGCTCGCGCGCTGCATCCGCTGCGCGCGCCACCGGCCGACGACGGCTGGAACCTCGACGAGGTGGCCGACCTTCTGCCGCCGCGCCGCCCGCTCCGCCAGGCCTCGGTGCTGGTGGGACTGGTGCCGCGCGAGGATGGCCCCTACGTGGTGCTGACCCGCCGCACCGAGGTCCTGCGCCACCATCCGGGGCAGGTGAGTTTTCCCGGCGGCGGGGTGGAGCCGGGCGACAGCGACGCGCTGGCCGCGGCGCTGCGCGAGGCGCACGAGGAGGTGGGCCTGCTGCCCACGCAGGCGCGGCCGCTGGGCTGGCTGGACCCGGTGGTGACCGTGAGCGGGTATCGCGTGCTGCCGGCGGTGGCGGCGATCGATCCCGGCTTCGTGGCCATTCCCGATCCCTCCGAGGTCGCCGATGTGTTTGAAGTGGAGCTTGGCTTCCTGCTCTCGCCCGACAACCTGCGACGCCTGCAGATCGAGTACGGCGGTCGTCCGCGCGAGGTTCTCGAGTACCGCGGCGAGCCCGAACTGGTCCCGCACCGGATCTGGGGCGTGACCGCATCGATCCTGTACAACCTGCGTGAGCGATTGGTGCGCGCACGGGAGATGGCCACATGACCATGGGCTGGCAGACGGTGGTGCAGGCGGAGGCGCTGGCCGCCGCGCTGGGCCGCGAAGAGCTGGCGGTGGTGGATTGCCGGCACTCGCTGGCCGATCCCGACGCCGGCAATGAGGCTTTCGCGGCCGGCCACGTGCCAGGCGCCGTCCACGCGCACATGGACCGGGATCTGTCCGGCACCGCGGCCCACGGCGGCGGGGCAGGGCGTCATCCGTGGCCGGACGCGACCGTGTTCTGTGCGCGCCTGGGCGACTGGGGGATCACGCCGCACCACCAGGTCGTGGCCTACGACGGCGGCGACGGCGCGTTCGCCGCCCGCCTGTGGTTCCTGCTGCGCGCGCTGGGCCATGTGGACGTCGCCGTGCTCGATGGCGGCTGGGCGCGCTGGCGCTCGCTGGGGCTGCCGGTGGAAACGGTCACCGCGGCGCCTGCCCCGGCCCGCTACAGGGCGGATTTCGATCGCTCGCGGCTGCTGGACGCCAGGGCGGTGGAATCCCATCTCGAGGACGGGGGACTGCTGGTCGACGCGCGCGGTGCCGAGCGGTTCAGTGGGGTTTCGGAGCCGATCGATCCGGTGGCCGGACACGTCCCGGGAGCGGTAAACCGGCCGTACCTGGAGAACGTCGGCGGCGACGGCCGCATCCGCGACGCGCAGGCGCTGCACGACGGGTTCCAGGGATTGATGGCCGGGCGCGATCCCGGCCAGGTGGCGGTGATGTGCGGTTCCGGCGTGACCGCCTGCCACCACTTGCTGGCGATGGCGCATGCCGGCTTGCCCGGCGCGAAGCTCTACACGGGCTCGTGGAGCGGCTGGATCGAGGACCCGGAGCGTCCGGTGGCCACCGGGGCCTGACCAGCGCCCAACTCAGCCCTTCCCGAGCCTGGCCACCATCGCCCGCAGGGCCTGCTGGGTGTCCTCGCTGTGCCAGGATTCCAGGCATTGTTCCAGCTGCATGTTCTCGGGTGAGAGGGCGTCCTGGAGGTCCTTGCGCAGCACCCGCCGGGTTTCCAGCATCGGCCCGCGCGGCAGGTCCAGCAGCAGGTCGAGGCGGGCCATGGCGCGGGTCACCACGTGGTCGATGCCGGCCAGCTCGTCCACCAGGCCGATCTGCAGCGCCTGCTCCGACTCCACCATCTCGCCGGGCACCAGCATCGCTTCCGCGCGGCGCGGGCCGACCGTGCGCTGCAGGAGCTGCATGATCCCGGGCGGGATGGCGATGCCCACCTGGGTTTCGTTGAGGCCGATGGTGAAGGGGCCCTCCGCCATCACCCGCCAGTCGCAGCACAGCGCCAGCACACAGCCGCCGGCCGGGGCATGGCCGGCGATCGCCGCCACCACCGGGACCGGGCTGGCGGCCAGGGCGCGTGCGGCGTTGAAAAAAGCGTTCCAGGCGTCATGCAATGCCTGCCGGTCGTCCTGGATGGTGAGCAGCCACGGCACGTCCAGGCCGGCGGAGAAGACCTTCGGCCCGCCGGAGAGCACCAGCCCTTCGGCGCCCGCGCCCACGGCTGCATCGATGGCGCCGATCAGCGCCGCGCACAGCCCCGAGTTGATGGCGTTGACCGGTGGGCGCGCCAGGCGCAGCTCGTGGATGCGACCGTGCGGAATCGACTCGACCAGTTCGCTCATGTGAATTCCCTTCAAAGGAGTGGGTCGATTGTAGGGCGGGCGTTGAGCCGCCGCCCGGGACCGACCATGGAACGGCGGGTCGAACCCGCCTGCGAGCTCGATTGGTCAGGTCGGTCGGGCGGATCAACCGCCCGCGGCGCGGCGGACGGCGTCCGGCAGCGCAGTCGGCCGCCCGCTGGCGCGCTCCACCCACACCATCACCACGTGGCCGTCGGCGTAGAGCGTTGCGCCGTCCCGGCTGGTGATGCGGTGGCCGATGGTCACGCTGGTGTTGCCCAGGCGCTCGCAGTGCAGCGCCACCACCAGTTCAGCCGGGTAGGGGATGGGCATGCGGTAGTTCACCTGCACCGCGGCCAGCAGCGGCGCGGTTTCCTCGGTCACCCACTCCTCGTCGAGCGAATCGAACCAGCGGATCCGCGCTTCCTCCAGATAAGTGAGGAAGTTGGAGTTGTTGACGTGGTTGAAGGCGTCCAGGTCGCGCCAGCGCACGCTCAGGGGCATGCGGAACAGCGCGTCGGGTTGCTTGTCGTCCATGCTCATTTCCTCGATCCGGCGCGTTTGGCTGCGCCCTTCTTCGCCTTGCGCGGCGGCAGTGCGTCCCGGCCCGGGTCACGCACCGCGGCCGGGGCGCTCTCCGGTGCGGCGTCACCGAGCATCCTGGCCAGGAACTGGCCGGTGTAGGATCTGGGGTTGGCCGCCACTTCCTCGGGCGTGCCCTCGGCGATGATCATGCCGCCCCGATAGCCGCCCTCCGGCCCAAGATCGACCACGTGGTCGGCGGTCTTGATGACGTCCAGGTTGTGCTCGATCACCACCACCGTGTTGCCGTCATCGCGCAGCTTGTGGAGCACGGCCAGCAGGTGCTCGATGTCGTGGAAGTGCAGGCCGGTGGTGGGTTCGTCGAGGATGTACAGCGTGCGGCCGGTGTCGCGGCGCGACAGCTCCTTCGACAGCTTCACCCGCTGCGCCTCGCCGCCCGAGAGTGTGGTGGCGGGCTGGCCCAGGCGGATATAGCCCAGGCCCACGTCCACCAGGGTTTCGAGCCTGCGCGCGATCGCCGGCACCGCCGCGAACAGGTCCAGCGCATCCTCCACCGTCATTTCCAGCACGTCGTGGATGCTGTGGCCCTTGTAGAGGATGTCCAGGGTCTCGCGGTTGTAGCGCTTGCCGCCGCAGACGTCGCAGGGCACGTAGATATCGGGCAGGAAGTGCATCTCCACCTTGATCAGGCCATCGCCCTGGCAGGCCTCGCAGCGCCCGCCGCGCACGTTGAAGCTGAAGCGCCCTGGGCCATAGCCGCGCGCCCGCGACTCCGGCACCTGCGCGAACAGTTCGCGCAGCGGCGTGAACAGCCCGGTGTAGGTGGCCGGGTTGGAGCGCGGCGTGCGCCCGATCGGCGACTGGTCGATGTCCACCACCTTGTCGAACAGGTCCAGCCCTTCCACCTCGCGATACGGCGAGGGCTTGTGTGAAGCGCGGTTGATCTCGTTGGCGGCGATCTTGTAGAGCGTGTCGTTGATCAGCGTCGACTTCCCGGAGCCCGACACGCCGGTGATCGCGGTGAACAGGCCCGCCGGGATGGTGAGGTCCACGTCCTTGAGGTTGTTGCCCGAGGCGCCGCGCAGGTGCAGCTGCATCTTCGGGTTGGGCCGGTGGCGCCGCTTCGGGATCTCGATGCTGCGGGCCCCCGACAGGTACTGTCCGGTCAGCGAGCGCGGCTCGGCCAGGACGTCCTCGAAGCTGCCCTGGGCCACCACCTCGCCGCCGTGCGCGCCCGCGCCCGGGCCGATATCCAGCAGGTGGTCCGCCAGGCGGATCGCGTCCTCGTCGTGCTCCACCACGATCACCGTGTTGCCCAGGTCGCGCAGGCGCACCAGGGTGTCGAGCAGGCGCGCGTTGTCGCGCTGGTGCAGGCCGATCGACGGCTCGTCGAGCACGTACATCACGCCCACCAGCCCGGCGCCGATCTGCGAGGCCAGGCGGATCCGCTGCGCCTCGCCGCCCGAAAGGGTCTCTGCCTTGCGCTCCAGCGTCAGGTAGTCGAGCCCCACGTCGACCAGGAACTGCAGCCGCTCGCGGATCTCCTTGACGATCTTCTCGGCAACTTCGCCGCGCCAGCCCGGCAGCGTCATTTCGGCGAAGAACGCCAGCGCATCGCCGATCGGCAGCACCACGATGTCCGACAGCGGGCGCTCGGCCACCAGCACGTTGCGGGCGGACCGGTTGAGGCGCGCGCCTTCGCAGGTCGGGCAGGGCCGCTCGCTGATGTACTTGGCCAGCTCCTCGCGCACCGCGGCCGATTCGGTCTCGCGGTAGCGCCGGTCCATGTTGGGCAGGATGCCCTCGAAGCGGTGCCGGCGCTGGCTGCGGCTGCCGCCGGCGGTGACGTAGGTGAAGCTGATCTTCTCCTCGCCGCTGCCGTTGAGCACCGCGTCGCGCACGTCTTCGGGCAATTCGTTCCAGGGGGTGTCGACGTCGAAGCCGTAATGCTTCGCCAGCGCCGCGATCAGCTGGAAGTAGTAGTGGTTGCGCCGGTCCCAGCCCCGCACCGCGCCCGCGGCCAGGCTCAACTCCGGATGCACCACCACCCGGTCCGGATCAAAGAACTCGCTCATGCCCAGGCCGTCGCAGTCCGGGCAGGCGCCGACCGGCGAGTTGAACGAGAACAGCCGCGGCTCCAGCTCCGGCAGCGCGTAGTCGCACACCGGGCAGCTGTAGCGCGAGGAAAACAGCAGCGCCTGCGCTTCCGGATCGTCCAGCGGCCGCACCTCGGCCATGCCGTCGCCAAGCTTGAGCGCGGTCTCGAATGATTCGGCCAGGCGCTGCTTGAGGTCGTCGCGGACCCGGAAGCGGTCGATCACCGCCTCGATGGTGTGCTTCTGGCGCAGCGCCAGGGTCGGCACCTCGTCGATCTCGTACACCACCCCGTCCACCCGCACCCGCACGTAGCCCTGCGCGCGCAGCTGCTCGAACACCTGCGCATGCTCGCCCTTGCGCTCGCGCACCACCGGCGCGATCAGCATCCAGCGCTTTTCCTGGTCCTCGGGAGTTGCGCCCAGCGCCATCACCTGGTCGACCATCTGGCTGACCGTCTGCGCCTCCAGCGGGTAGTGGTGCTCCGGGCACCGTGGGATGCCCACCCGCGCGTACAGCAGGCGCAGGTAGTCGTAGATCTCGGTGATGGTGCCCACGGTGGAGCGCGGGTTGTGCGAGGTCGACTTCTGCTCGATCGAGATCGCCGGGCTCAGGCCCTCGATGTGGTCGATGTCGGTTTTTTCCATCACGCTGAGGAACTGCCGGGCGTACGCGGACAGCGACTCGACGTAGCGGCGCTGGCCTTCGGCGTAGATCGTGTCGAACGCCAACGACGACTTGCCGGAACCGGACAGGCCGGTGATCACGATCAGCTTGTCGCGCGGCAGCTCGACGTCGATGTTCTTCAGGTTGTGGGTACGGGCACCGCGTATGCGGATGTAGTCCAACGCCATGGAAAGTCCGGGGGATGGCCCGGCGCGCGCCGAGCGGGTGGGGGAAAAGGGCGGGCAGTCGATCAGCCTACCGAGGCTCGGATATGGGGGCAAACCGGGGGTTTTCCACCTTCCGGCGAGCATGACCGGGGCCTGTCGCAGCATCCGCGACGGCGGAATTGGCCGGTTGACCCCAAATCGCTGATTCCCCTACAATTCCGCTTCTGTCCGCCCTCGATGGTGGCCAGATCAAAGAATAACTACAGAACCGAACCACGAGAGGCACGTCATGTACGCAGTACTGGTCACCGGCGGTAAGCAATACCGCGTGGCGCAGGGCGAAACGCTCCGCGTCGAAAAGCTCGAGGCCGATGCCGGCAGCGAGGTCACGTTCGACAACATCCTGATGCTCGGCGACAGCGATGGCATCAAGGTCGGCGACGCCGTCAACGGCGCCACCGTCACCGCCAAGGTCGTGGCCCACGGCCGCGCCGACAAGATCAAGATCATCAAGTTCCGCCGCCGCAAGCACCACATGAAGCGGCAGGGACATCGCCAGCACTACACCGAAATCGAGATCACCGGCATTGCCGGTGGCGACAGCAAGTAAGGAGCAGCAGCCATGGCACACAAGAAAGCAGGCGGTTCGACCCGCAACGGCCGCGACTCCAACCCGAAGTTCCTGGGTGTGAAGATCTACGGCGGCCAGGCCATCGAGGCCGGCAACATCATCGTCCGCCAGCGTGGGACCAAGTTCCACCCCGGCAACGGCGTGGGCCTGGGCCGCGACCACACGCTCTACGCGCTGGTCGATGGCACCGTGGAGTTCACCACCAAGGGCGCCAACAAGCGCCGCACGGTGAACGTCGTCGCCGCGGACTGACCCCGCGCGACAACCCGATGCACCAGAAAGGCCCCGCGAGACGCGGGGCTTTTCGTTGGTGCCTGATTTCCGGGGGTTTTTGGGGCGTGGCGGTCCGGACTTCGGATGGACGCCGCGCCCCGCCGGCCGCGGGTATCGCTTTTCGCGCGGCGCGACGTCCGTGTCGCGACGCGCGCGCAATACATCCATGTATTGCTTGTCGCGATACCCCCGGCCACCGGGGCGCGGCTCACTCCGTCGGAAAGGTCTGCCGCTTCGGCCGGACTTGCACGATCCCGCCGTCGGGGCTTCCCGTGCCGACCGATCCGGAGCCGAGCCCCGCCGTGGCCGGGAGGCCTTTTCGCGTAAGTAAAGGAGGAGGCCGCAGCGCAGCGGAGGCCGGGGGACATGGAGCGAAAAGGCCTCCCGGCCGCGGCGGGGCCCCTCAGCTGCCGGCGTCCCCCCGAGCGCTCAACGCCCCCTCAAGCCACCTGCCACTCCGAACCCTGCCTCAAGCACCACGACCCACCCGTTAAACTCGTCCAGCCATCTTTCCGACCGAACTCCGCCCATGAAACTTGTAGATGAAGCCGAAATTACCGTCATTGCCGGAAAGGGAGGCAACGGCTGCGTAGGTTTCCGGCGGGAAAAGTTCATCCCAAAGGGCGGCCCCGACGGCGGCGACGGCGGCGCCGGCGGCAGCGTCTGGCTCCAGGCCGATGAGAACCTCAACACCCTCGTCGACTTCCGCCACCAGCGCCGCTTCCAGGCCCAGAAGGGCGAAGCCGGCATGGGCCAGCAGAAATACGGCAAGGGCGGCGACGACCTCACCATCATCGTCCCCGTCGGCACCGTCGTCATCAACGTCGACACCGACGAAATCATCGGCGACATGACCGAACACGGCCAGCGCCTGCTCGTCGCCCGCGGCGGCAAGGGCGGCCTGGGCAACATGCACTTCAAGAGCTCCACCAACCGCGCCCCGCGCCAGTCCACCCCCGGCGAGCCCGGCGAGGAGCGGCTGCTGCGGCTGGAGCTCAAGCTGCTTGCAGACGTGGGCCTGCTCGGCTTTCCCAACGCCGGCAAGAGCACCCTCATCCGGGCCGTCTCCGCCGCCACGCCCAAGGTCGCCGACTACCCGTTCACCACCCTCTACCCGAACCTGGGCGTGGTGAGCGTCGAGCCGCACCGCAGCTTCGTGGTTGCCGATATCCCGGGGCTGATCGAGGGTGCCGCCGATGGCGCCGGCCTGGGCGCGCTGTTCCTGCGCCACATCCAGCGCACGCGTCTGCTGCTGCACCTGGTGGAGATCCAGCCGCTGGACGGCAGCGACCCGGTGGAGCAGGTGCGCGCCATCGAGCGCGAGCTGGAAAAGTTCGATGCCGGCCTGCTCGACAAGCCCCGCTGGCTGCTGGTCAACAAGGCCGACCTGATGGATCCGGAAGAGGCGCGGGCCGAGGCCGGGCGGATCGTGGCGGAACTGGGCTGGGAGCAGCCCTGGTTCCTGGTGTCCGGCCTTGCCCACGAGGGCACCCGCGAGGTGATGCTCAAGGTGCAGGCCGAGCTGGATCGCCTGGACGGGATGGCGCGGGAGGAAGGGGAAGCGGCGCAGGCAGGCCAGGACTGACGGCGTCAGCGCCGCTGCGGCGCCCGGTCACGGGGCGCGGCGGCCGGTTTCCGGATTGCGCGCAAACGAAAAGCCCGGCCAGGGCCGGGCTTTCAGTGACGCCAGGGCGCGCCGGTCAGGCGGCGGACTGCTGCTGCAGCGCCTTGATCCGTGCGCTCAGGCGGCTCTTGTGGCGGGCGGCCTTGTTGCGGTGGATCAGGCCGCGCGCACCGAAGCGGTCGAGCAGCGGCTGGGCGGCGGCAAACGCCTCCTGGGCGCCGGCGGCGTCGTTGGCGTCGAGCGCCTTGATCACCTTCTTCACCGCGGTGCGCAGCTGCGAACGCTGGCTGCTGTTGCGCTGGTTGCGCACGACGGCCTGCTTGGCGCGCTTCTTGGAAGACTTGATGTTGGCCACGATGGAATCCTGAATCTGCGGGTGGTGGGGCGCGTACGATAGCGGGCCCGGGAACGGAATCACCGGGCAATCCCGGCAACAAACACAAGCGAGCAGGAAATTATGGGGGATTCAACGGGTTGGGTCAACACTGCGGACCGCGTGGGGGGCGGGGCGTGAGCGCGCCCGAACCCGGGGCCGGGGCAACCGTCCAGCCGCGGGGCGGCGGCCTGCTGCGCTCCACCGCGGTCTTCAGCGGCATGACCCTGCTGTCGCGGATCAGCGGCTT
Organism: Gammaproteobacteria bacterium; assembly: GCA_012515985.1. GTDB lineage: Bacteria > Pseudomonadota > Gammaproteobacteria > Xanthomonadales > Xanthomonadaceae > Luteimonas. The sequence continues at coordinate 832 of JAAYXJ010000010.1, read as the reverse complement.
TGCCCGCGACATGCTCCAGGCAACCCTGTTCGGCACCGGCGGCGCCATCGGCGCCTTCATCGTTGCCTACCGCATCCCCAACTTCCTGCGCCGCATCTTCGCCGAGGGCTCGATGGCGATGGCCTTCGTGCCGGTGCTCAACGAGATCCGGGAAAAGGGCGACAAGGCGGCGCTGAAGGATTTCATCGACCACATGGCCGGTGCGCTGTGTGCGGTGGTGCTGGTGGTGACCGCGCTGGGGATGCTGGCTGCGCCGCTGCTGGCGCGGCTGTTCGCCCCCGGCTGGCTGGATGATCCGGAGCTGCTGCGCCAGACCGGGCAGATGCTGCGGATCACCTTCCCGTACCTGCTGTTCATTTCGCTGATGGCGCTGTCGGCGTCGATCCTCAATACCCACGGCAAGTTCGGGCTACCGGCGTTCACCCCGGTTCTGCACAACCTGACCCTGATCGCGGCGATGATGTGGCTGGCACCCCGGTTCGAGATTCCGCCGGTGGGTCTGGCCTGGGGCGTGCTGATTGCCGGGTTCCTGCAATTGGCGCTGCTGTGGCCGGCGCTGGGACGGCTCGGGCTGCGGCCGCGGTTGCGCTGGGGCTTCGCCCACGCCGAGGTGCGCAAGGTCGGGCGGCTGATGTTGCCCACCCTGTTCTCGTCCTCGGTGGCCCAGATCAACCTGATCGTGGGCACCGCCTTCGCATCGTTGCTGGCGGCCGGCAGCGTGGAGTGGCTGTACTACTCGGACCGGCTGGTGGAATTCCCGCTCGGGCTGTTCGGGGTGGCGCTGGGCACGGTGATCCTGCCGCACCTCTCGCGCCGCCACGCCGCGGCCGAT
>JAAYXJ010000060.1 GCA_012515985.1 Gammaproteobacteria bacterium | reverse complement strand
TCCTCGGAGAACTGGGGCCGCCCGGAGGAGGAAGTGGGCGCGCTGATGAAGCTGTTCCTCAACGCCCTGGAGCGGGAAGTGGTGGAACTCGAGCGCCGCGGGGTGCGCGTGCGTTTCATCGGCGAGCGCGGTCGCTTCAGCCCCGCGATCCGCCAGCGCATGGCCGAGGCCGAGGCCCGGACCGCTGGCAACGGGCGCCTGCACCTGAACGTGGCCGCCAGCTACGGCGGCCGCCAGGACATCGCCGCGGCCGCCCGCTCGCTGGCCGAGGACGTGGCCGCCGGCCGCCTGCGCCCGGACCAGATCGACGAAGACGCCGTGGCCGCCCGCGTCGCCTTGGCCGACCTGCCGCCGCCGGACCTGTTCATCCGCACCGGCGGCGAGCTGCGCGTGAGCAACTTCCTGCTCTGGCAGCTGGCCTACACCGAGCTGTGGTTCACCGATACCCTGTGGCCCGAATTCAACGCCGCCACCCTGCAGCGCGCGATCGAGGACTATGCCGCGCGCGAGCGCCGCTTCGGCCTGACCGCCGAACAGCTGGCCGCCTCCGCGCAGGACCCGAAGGAAACACGCCGCGCATGACCAGGACACGAGTATTCGCCGCCCTCGCGATGGCGCCCGTGGCGATCGCGGCCGTGCTGCTGCTGCCGACCCCGTGGCTGGTGGCCGCCGCCATGGTGGTGTTCCTGGGCGGCCTGTGGGAGTGGCTCCGGCTGTCCGGCCTGGAGGACGGGGTGGCCCGCAGCGCCCTGCTGGTGGCCAACCTGCTGCTGATCCTGGCCCTGGTGTGGGCCTCGGCCAGCGACCCGAACGCATCGCTGGTGCTGCTGAAGCTGTTCAGCGTGGCCGCGGTGATCGGCTGGCTGCTGGTGGCGATGTGGCTGCGACACCCGCACCTGGGCGCCGACAACGGCCCGCGCTCGCGCACCATCAAACTGGGCGCCGGCACCCTGGTGATGGTGCCGGCGTGGTGCGCACTGGCACTGATCCACGCCGGCGAACCCTTCGGCGAGCGCTGGCTGCTGGTGGCGCTGTTCATCGTCTGGGCGGCCGATACCGGCGCCTATTTCACCGGCAGGCGCTTTGGCGACAAATGGTTCAAGGGCCGCCGGCTGGCGCCTGCGATCAGCCCCAACAAGACCATAGAAGGGCTGCTGGGCGGACTGGTGCTGGCGCTGCTGGTGGGCGTGGCCGGCGGCTGGCTGGCCGGGGCCGAGGGTTCCGAGCTGCCGCTGGTGGCGCTGGTGGCCCTGCTGACGGCGATCTTCTCGGTCATCGGCGACCTCTTTGAAAGCATGATCAAGCGCCACGCCGGGGTGAAGGATTCGGGCAACCTCATCCCCGGCCACGGCGGCCTGCTGGATCGCATCGATGGCGTGGTGGCGGGCCTGCCCGTGTTCGCGGTGGGCCAGATCTGGCTCGGGTTCTGAGGGCCCGGTCGCGATGAATGCCCCCCGCTCCGTTGCCGTCCTGGGTGCCACCGGTTCCATCGGCACCTCGGCCCTGGATGTGATTGCCCGGCACCCGCAGCGGATGCGCGCCTCGGTGCTGGCCGCCGGGTCTGACGTTGAATCGCTGCTGGC
>JAAYXJ010000059.1 GCA_012515985.1 Gammaproteobacteria bacterium | reverse complement strand
TCAAGGTGCTGTGCGAGCGCGGCGTCGGCGAGGACCTGGGGCGCTATCGCGCGACCTTCTACCACCAGGACCGGCGCGCGCGCTTCATCGTCGACCGTTTCGGTCGCGCCACGCGCGCCTGATCAGGCCTGCCCGCGCGCTGCGGCAGCGTCCAGCAGGCGCGCCATGTCCTCGTCCTTCTGCTCCCACAGGCCGTTCATCCAGCGCTGGAAGCGGGCCCGGAACGGCCGGTCCTGCTGGTAGTCGCCTGCCGCGAGCTCGGCCGGGACGTCGCGCTCGCGCACCAGCACGCGCACTTCCGGGACCCGCCCGGCCATCATGTCGGCCATCGTCGGACGTCCCCCGGGATAGGCAATGGTCACGTCCAGCAGCGAATGCAGCCCGTCGCCCATTGCGCCCAGCACGAAGGCCACGCCGCCCGAGCGCGGCTTGAGCAGGTGCCGGTAGGGCGAATCCTGGCGCGCGTGCTTGTCCGCGGTGAATCGGGTGCCCTCAACGAAGTTCATGATCGAGACGGGCATGTCGCGGAACTTCATGCAGGCCCTGCGGGTGGCTTCCATGTCGCGCCGGCCCAATTCCGGGTTGCGCGCGATCTGGCGATGCGTGTAGCGGCCCATGAATGGAAAATCCAGCGCCCACCATGCCAGCCCCAGCACCGGTACCCAGAACAGCTGACGCTTGAGGAAGAACCGCAGCAAGGGGATGCGCCGGTTGAACACCTTCTGCAGCACCAGGATGTCGACCCAGCTCTGGTGGTTGGCAAGCACCAGGTAGTGGCCGTCCACCCGCAGCCCCGGCGGCGCCTGGATTTCAAAACGGGTGGGGGTGAACCAGCCCATCATCGCGCTGTTGGCGCCGATCCAGCTCTCGGCCAGACCGGTCAGCGCGGCGTTGCAGGCCCGCCGGAACCGGGCCAGCGGCAGCGCCGCCTTGGCCAGGGCAACGGCGAACAGCGGCAGTGCGTGGACCAGTGTGTTGACCACCACCAGCGGCAGCACCAAGGCCATCCGCATCCACCCCGGCAAACTCACGCGCTGCACCCCCGGCTCAAAAGGACCAAAAGGGTACACTGGAGGCCACATGCCAGGGTATGAAACCAGGATCATTGACGTCGACGTGGGCGGCCACCGCTACCGCCTGCGCGTGCTCAGCGACAACCAGCAGTTTTCCGATCCCGACGGCCACGGTGACCGGCTGGGCATCTCCTCGGCGCAGTGGAGCCTGTTCGGCCAGGTGTGGCCCGTCGGCATCCTGCTGGCGGAGGTGATGGACACGGCGGAGATGACCGGCAAGCGCATCCTGGAGCTGGGGTGCGGAATCGGGCTGCCGAGCCTGGTGCTGCAGCGCCGCGGTGCCGACGTCGTGGCCTCCGACATCCATCCACTCGCCGAACCGTTCCTGGCCTACAACTCGGCGCTGAACGGCCTGCCGTCGGTGCACTTCCGCCAGCTCGACTGGGAGGAACCGCTGCCCAGCCTGGGCGCCTTCGACAAGATCATCGGCAGCGACCTGCTCTACGAGCGCGACCACCCGGAGGCGCTGGCAGCGGTGATCGAGCGCCATGCACGGCCGCAGGCGGAAGTGGTGCTGACCGACGCCGGACGCGGACACACGTCCGCCTTCAGCCGCGAGATGGAAGCGCTGGGCTTCGACGTGGAGGAATCACACCACCCGCTCGAGAACGCGGACGGCACCACCATCCGCGCACGCCTGCTGCGCTACCGGCGCGGGCTTCCGCCACGCGCCGGATAGCACGGCCCAGCCCCCTCAGGTGCAGCCGCCGCAGCAGGTG
>JAAYXJ010000058.1 GCA_012515985.1 Gammaproteobacteria bacterium | reverse complement strand
CCCTGGTGGCGATCGGCGGCGGCAAGGACTCGCTGGTCAGCATCGAAGCGCTGCGCGATGCGGGCGTGGCGCAGACGGTGGCCTGGGTCGGCGGTTCGCGGCTGATCGCCGCCTGCGCCGGGCGCACGGGCCTGCCCACGCTCAACATCGGCCGCCAGCTGGCGCCGGAGCTGTTCGAGTACAACCGGCTGGGCGCGTACAACGGCCACATCCCGGTCACGGCGATCAATTCGGCCATCCTGGCGTTTGCCGCCATCGTGCTGGGGGTGGACCAGGTGGTGTTCTCCAATGAGCGCTCGGCCAGCTATGGCAGCCTGATCGAGGGCACCGGCGAGGTGAACCACCAGTGGTCCAAGGGCTGGGCGTTCGAGCAGGCCTTCGGCGAACACCTCCAGCGGCACGTCGCGGCCGACCTGCGCTACTACTCGCTCCTGCGACCGCTGAGCGAGCTGGCGGTGGCACGCCAGTTCGCGAGGTCGAACCATTACGACGCGCATTTCTCCAGCTGCAACCGCAACTTCCGCCTGCTGGGCGAGCGGCCGGTGAACCGCTGGTGCGGAGAGTGCCCGAAGTGCCACTTCGTGTTCCTGGCGCTGGCGCCGTTCATGCCCAAGCCGCGGCTGGTGGCGATCTTCGGCCGCAACCTGCTCGACGATGAAGCGCAGGTGCCCGGCTACGACGCACTGATGGAGTTCCGCGACCACAAGCCGTTCGAATGCGTCGGCGAGGCGCGTGAATCGCGCGCCGCGATGGCGGCGCTGGCGGCGCGCCCTGAGTGGCGCGAGGACGCGGTGGTGAAGCGGTTCGCCAGGGTGATCGCGCCGCAGCTGGAAGGCGCGGAGCTGGCGATCGCACCGCTCCTGGTGCCGGTGGAAGAACACCGGATCCCCGCAACCCTGTGGGAGCGCCTGCGTGAGCGATTCGATCCCGGCCATTGACCGGCTGGCCGGCAAGCGCGTGGCCCTCTGGGGCTGGGGACGCGAGGGCCAGGCGGCGTTCTCGGCGCTGCGCGAGCTGCAGGACGGTCCGGCGTCGCTGACGCTGTTTTGCACTGCGGAAGAAGCGGAGCAGGCGCGTGCGACGGGCGGCGGCGGGCTGGTGGTCGAAACCGGGGTGTCCGCCGAGCGGTTGGCCGATTTCGACGTGGTGGTGAAGTCACCCGGGATCAGCGCCTACCGGCCGGAGCTGCTCGAGGCGCGCGCGCGCGGCACCCGTTTCGTTGGCGGCACGGCGCTGTGGTTTGCCGCCAGCCCGGAGGCCCGCACCATCTGCGTCACCGGCACCAAGGGCAAGAGCACCACCAGCGCGCTGCTGGCGCACCTGCTGCGCGCCGGCGGGGTGCGCACCGCGCTGGCCGGCAACATCGGCATGCCCCTGCTCGAGCTCCTGCACGGCCAGGCGGACGCCTGGGTATTCGAGCTGTCCAGCTTCCAGACCCGCGACGTGGCCGACTCCGGCCGGCGGCCGGACGTGGCGGTGGTGACGCTGGTGCATCCGGAACACCTGGACTGGCATGGCGGCGAACACCGCTATGTGGAAGACAAGCTGTCGCTGCTCACCGACGCGCATCCGCGCGTGGCGGTGCTCAATGGCCAGGATCCGCGGCTGGCGGAACTGGAGCTGCCCGACAGCCGCATCGCCTGGTTCAACCGCGAGGACGGCTGGCACCTGCGTGATGCCTGGATTTTCCGCGGCGACGACCGGGTGCTCGACGCCTCCGGCCTGCCGCTGCCGGGGAGGCACAACCGGCTCAACCTGTGCGCGGCACTGGCAGCCATCGAGGCCTTCGGGGTCGATGCGGCGCCGCTGGCCGCGCACGCGGCCGGCTTCGTGCCGTTGCCGCACCGGCTGCAGCGCCTGGGCGAGCGCGACGGCATCACCTGGGTCAACGATTCAATCAGCACCACGCCGCTGGCCGCGGGCGCGGCGCTGGAGGTCTACCGCGACGCGCGCACGGTGATCCTGCTGGGCGGGCACGAGCGCGGCGTGGACTGGAGCGTGTTTGCAGGGGCGATGCGCAGGCATCCGCCGCATGGGGCGGTGACGATGGGGGCGAGCGGGCCGCGCATCCACGCGCTGCTGGAGCCGGTGGCGGCCGACACCGGCATGCATCTGGCAGCGGCGCCGGATCTCGCCGGGGCAGTCGAGGCGGCGCGCGCGCTGCTCGGGGACGGCGGCGGGGTGATCCTGATGTCACCGGGCGCCCCCAGCTTCGGCCCGTACCGCGACTTCACCCGCCGCGGCCGCCATTTCGCCGAACTCGCCGGCTTCGACCCCGACGCCATCACCGCGATCCCCGGCCTCGGGATTTCCTGATCCGGCTGCGGGGGCAGCGGGGCCCGCTGCTCAGTAGGTGCGTTCGACCGCGTAGCGGGCGAGGCCGCGCAGGGCGGCGACGGCCGGGTTGGCCGGCAGGTCCGCCAGCGCTTCTTCGGCGGCATCGGCGTATTCGCCCGCGCGCTGGCGGCAGTAGTCGAGGCTGCCGCAGGCACGGATGGCGGCCAGGACTTCCTCCATTGCGCCGGCGTCCCCGGCCTCGACGATCGCACGCAGGCGCTGGCGCACCGCTTCGTCCGAATGCGCCATCGCGTGGATCAGCGGCAGGGTCGCCTTGCCCTCGGCCAGGTCGTCGCCCAGGTTCTTGCCCAGGTCCGCGCCCTCGGCGGTGTAGTCGAGCATGTCGTCGGCGATCTGGAACGCATAGCCCAGCTGCAGGCCGTAATCGTGCAGGCGCTGCTGGGTCGCTTCGTCGGCGCCGGAGGCGAGTGCGCCCAGGCGCGTGCCGGCCGCGAACAGCACCGCGGTCTTGCGCTCGATCACCTCCAGGTACGCGGCTTCGTCCACGTCCGGGTTGCGCACGTGCAACAGCTGCAGCACCTCGCCCTCGGCGATGCGGTTGGTGGCGTTGGCCAGCACCTGCATCACCTGCATCCGGTCCAGCTCGACCATCAGCTGGAAGCTGCGCGAGTAGAGGAAGTCGCCCACCAGCACGCTGGCCGCGTTGCCCCAGATGGCATTGGCCGTGCTGCGGCCGCGGCGCAGGTCCGACTCGTCGATGACGTCGTCGTGCAGCAGCGTGGAGGTGTGGATGAACTCGATGATCGCCGCCAGCTGGTGGTGCTCGGCGCCGTGGCCCCCGCAGGCGCGCCCGGCCAGGGCCACCAGCATCGGCCGCAGTCGCTTGCCGCCCGCGGAGATGATGTGCTCGGCCACCTGGTTGATCAGCACCACGTCCGAGGCCAGGCGGCGGCGGATGAGCGCGTCGATGCCGGCCATGTCGTCGGCGGCGAGGGCCTGGATCGCAGCCAGGTCGGGCAGGGGGGCGGTCGGGGCCAGGTCCATGGGTTCATGCAAGGCGAAGGTGCGGGGATTATACGGACCGCGCCGTTGCCCGATGTCTGCGCGCGGGAGAAACCTACGCCGCGCCGGGCTTGGGGCCGATCGCGCTGCCGGGCCCGTCTATACTGCAATGCACCCGAACCCACCGGCCTGCCGCCAGGCGCGCAGGCCCCATCCGGAAGGAAGAATTCATGGCCCGTGGCATCAACAAGGCAATCCTGGTCGGCAACCTCGGCAACGACCCGGAGACCAAATACACCCAGGGCGGCCTGGCGATCACCAAGATCAGCCTGGCCACCACCAGCGTGCGCAAGGACCGCGACGGCAACACCCAGGAAAACACCCAGTGGCACCGGGTGACCTTCTTCGGCAAGCTCGCGGAAATCGCCGGCGAGTACCTGCGCAAGGGATCGCAGGTGTACGTCGAGGGGGAGATCCGCTACGACAAATACACCGGCCAGGACGGCGTGGAGAAGTATTTCACCGAGATCGTGGCGAACGAGATGCAGATGCTCGGCGGCCGCGGTGAAGGCGGCGGCGGATACGATCGCGGCGGTGGCGGCGGCTATGAGCGCGGTGGCGGCAGGCCCCAGCGCCAGGAGCAGCAGCGCCGCGAGCCCGCCCAGCGTCCGCCGGCGGAAGAGTTTCCGGACGACGACATCCCGTTCTGAGCCGGCCTGAACCGCTCAGCAGGGCCCCGGTGGCCGGCTGGCCCGCGCTTGCGCGCGGGCTTCGGGGCTGGCATACACTTGGGCCTTCAAAACCGCAGGGAGTGGCACGGATGAAGTTCAAGTCGATCGCGCTGGCCGTTGCACTGTCGTCATGCATGGGCGCGGTGGCCGCGCAGCAGCCCGCGGCGCAGCCACAGCCGCAGCAGCAAGCGCCCGCGCAGGCGCAGCAGCTTACCCAGGAGCAGCAGGCCCAGCTTGCGCGGCAGGACGCCGAGCTCACCAATGCCGCCACCCAGGTGGTCCAGATGATCGATGCCAACCGCCTGGGCGACGTCTGGGACCTGTCGACCGATGCGGTGAAGCGGATCGTTCCGCGCGAGAGCTTCGTCGAGCAGGTCTCCGCCGACAGGCAGCGGCTGGGCGCCCCGACGGCGCGCGGCCAGGCCGTGGTCACCCGCACCCAGTTCCGTGAGGGCGGCGATGTGCCGGCAGGGCTTTACATCAACGTGGCATTCCCTACCACCTTCGCCAACAGTGCCGAGCCGGTGCGCGAACTGGTGTCGTTCCGGCTTGACGAGGACCAGGTCTGGCGCCTGTCGGGCTACAGCCTGCGCTGATCGTCGATCGCCGTGATTGAAGCCTGGACGGGACCCCATGGGGTCCCGTCTTCGTTCGTGGCCGGTAATCACCCCCGGCGCGGATGTCAGCCCGCGACGCGGAAGCGGATGGCGTCGTCAATGAAGGTCTTGTCACCGATCTCACCGGCGTGGCTGCCGAAGGGCATCTGCGCGCGCAGCACCCAGCTTTCGGGAATGTCCCACTCCTGGGCGACGCGGGCGTCGGGCAGCGGATTGTAGTGCTGCAGGCTGGCGCCGATGCCGGCTTCGGCCAGCGCCATCCAGACCGCGTACTGGGCGATGCCGGTGGCGTGCTCGGACCACACCGGGAAGTTGTCGGCATACAGCGGGAACTTTTCCTGCAGCGCCTTCACCGGCTCCCGGTCTTCGTAGAACAGCACCGTGCCCGCGCCGGCGGCAAAGCCGTCGATCTTCTCCTCGGTGGTCGGGAAGGCATCGGCGGGCACGATCTTGCGCAGCTCGTCCTTCACGATCTCCCAGAACTTCACGCTCTCGGCCCCGTGCAGGATCAGCGCGCGGGAGCTTTGCGAGTTGAACGATGAGGGCGCCAGGCGGATGGCCTCCTTGATGAGGTCGGTCACCTGGTCCTTGCTGATCGGCAGGTCCCTGCCAAGGGCGTACTGGGTGCGGCGCTTGCGCGCGATGTCGAGGAATCGGTTGTCGGTCATGGGTTTCTCGTGGGGAGGAGTCTGGACCAATTTTATGGGCCGCCCCCGGCGCGATTCCCGTCACCGATGGGAACAATCGTTGCGGCCAACCGGCTGGAACGCTGCGTTCAACGCCCGGCTTCGGCGCGCCCGCGCGCGGTGAGCACGGCGATGGCGCCGCGCGCTCCCTCCTCCACGTGGACCAGCCCGGCGCCCTGGACGCCACCGATGGCGTCCTCCCCCAGCCAGGCCAGGGTGCGCATCAGCAGGCTCATGCGCACGTCCAGGCGCTTGCGCAGGCGCGGCAGCGAGAGGCCGTCCGGATGGGCGGCCAGTTCGGCCAGCAGCCGCTCAGCCAACGACGGCTGCGGGGATGTCACGCTGGCTCGGGCGCGTCGCGCCGGCTTCCGGCCGGTGCGGGCGCACCAGCACCGGGATGGACTTGGAGGTCGGGGTACGCGCGCGCTCGGCGAAGCTTGAGAGCGGCACCAGGGCGTTGGTCTCCGGGTAGTACGCCGCCAGGCACCCGCGCGGGATGTCGTAGGCCACCAGCAGGAAGCCGCGGGCCATGCGCTGCACGCCGTCTTCCCCGAGGCTCTCGAGGTCCACCCGGTCGCCCGCGGCCATGCCCAGCGCCCGGATGTCGTGCGCGTTGGCGAACAGCACCCGGCGTTCGCCGGAAATGCCGCGGTAGCGGTCGTCCAGGCCGTAGACGGTGGTGTTGTACTGGTCGTGCGAGCGCACCGTGCTCAGCACGAATACCGGCTGGCCGCTGCGCGCGGCGCGGGCGCGATGGGCGGGGGTGTTGGTGGGCACCTTGTGCGCCTTGAACCCGGCGCGGCCATCCGCGGTTTTCCAGCGCCGTTCGCGCGCGCCGTTGGAGAGGCGGAAGCCGCCGGGCACGCGCACCCGGGCGTTGAAGTCGTGGAAGTCGTCGAACACCTGCGCGATCAGGTCCCGGATGCGGTCGTAGTCCTCCACCAGCCAGGACCAGCGCACTTTGCTGCGCGTGCCCAGCGTCGCGTCGGCCAGGCGCGCGACGATCGCGGGCTCCGACAGCAGGCCCGGATCCGCCGGTGCGTTGATGCCCCCGGACAGGTGCACCATGCTCATCGAATCCTCCACCGTGACCTCCTGCGGACCGGCGGCCTGCACGTCGATCTCGGTGCGGCCCAGGCAGGGCAGGATCAGCGCCTCGCGCCCGTGCACCAGGTGGCTGCGGTTGAGCTTGGTGGCCACGTGCACGGTGAGTGCACAGTTGCGCAGCGCCTGGTGGGTGGCGGCGGTGTCGGGCGTGGCCGCGGCGAAGTTGCCGCCCATGGCGAAGAACACCTTCGCCCGGCCGTCGCGCATCGCCTCGATGGCGCCAATGGTGTCGAAGCCCGGTTCAAGCGGCGGCTCGAAGCCGAAGACCTGCTGCAGGCGGTCCAGGAACGCCGCCGGCGGCTTTTCCCAGATCATCATGGTGCGGTCGCCCTGCACGTTGCTGTGCCCGCGCACCGGGCAGGCGCCGGCGCCGGGGCGGCCGATATGGCCGCGCAGCAGGAGCAGGTTGCAGATCATCTGGATGGTGGCCACCGAGTGCAGGTGCTGGGTGATGCCCATGCCCCAGCAGCAGATCAGGCGCCCGGCGGCGAGGTAGGTGTCGCCGACGCGGCGGATCTCCCCTTCGGTCAACCCGGATTCGGCGGTGATGGTGTCCCAGGGCTCCGCGGCCACGTCGGCGGCGAACCTTTCGAAGCCGCTGGTGTGCTCCGCGATGAACCGGCGGTCCAGCAGCGAGGCCCGCCCCGCCGCCATCTCTTCCGCGTCGCGCTCCAGCGCGTGCTTGATGATGCCCTTGACCGCGGCCAGGTCGCCGCCGATCCGCAGCTGCAGGTAGTCGGACGAAATCCGGGTGGATCCGCCGCTGAGCATCTCGCCGGCGTCCTTGGGATCGGCAAAGCGCTCCAGCCCGCGCTCGCGCAGCGGGTTGAAGGAGACGATGGCCGCGCCGCGCTTCGAGGCCTCGCGCAGCTCGCCGAGCATGCGCGGATGGTTGGTGCCCGGGTTCTGGCCGAAGATGAAGATCGCATCGGCCTGCTCGAAGTCGTCCAGCGACACCGTGCCCTTGCCCACGCCGATCTGCTCGCCCAGCGCCACGCCCGAGGGTTCGTGGCACATGTTCGAGCAGTCGGGGAAGTTGTTGGTGCCGAACTCGCGCACGAACAGCTGGTACAGGAACGCCGCCTCGTTGCTGGTGCGCCCGGAGGTGTAGAACACCGCTTCGTCGGGCGAATCCAGCGCGTTGAGGTGGCCGGCGATGAGGGCGAAGGCGTCGTCCCAGGACACCGGTACGTAATGGCCGCTGCCGGCGTCGTAGCGCATTGGCGTGGTGAGCCGGCCCTGGCCTTCCAGCCAGTGGTCGCTGTAACCCGAGAGCGCTTCCACGCTGTATTTCGCGAACAGCTCCGGGCCGGCGCGGTGGCGGGTGGACTCGGCGGCCACGGCCTTGGCACCGTTCTCGCAGAATTCGAACGTGGAGGTGTGGTCGCGGTCGGGCCAGGCGCAGCCGGGGCAGTCGAAACCGTCGGGCTGGTTCATCGACAGCAAGGTCTTCGCGCCCTTGACCGCCACGTCTTCCTTGCGCAGGTGCGCGGCCACGCTGCGCAGCGACGGCCAGCCGCCGGCGGGGCCATCGAACTTCTTGATCGTGTTTCCGCTCATCCCGACAGGTACTTCAACTGCTCCGGTTCCATCTTCCCCCGCGGGCCTGGGCAAGTCCAACGCTGCGCCATGCCGTTTGACCCATGCGGCGGCCGCCGGCACCGTGCAAGCATCGGCGGCCGGCACAGTGGAGGATGGCCTTGCATCGACGTGATTTCCTGACCCTGGGGGGGCTCGGTCTCGGCGCCCTCATGCTCCCGCCTTTCATGGGGCGTGCCATCGCCGCCGAGGAGCTGGCGACTACGCTGGACGTGGCCTTCAAGCGCCGGCTGGCGGATTCCGCGCTGGAGGCGGCCACGGCCGCGGGCGCCAGCTACTGCGACGTGCGGGTGGGGCGCTACCTGCGCCAGTTCGTGATGACCCGCGAGGACAAGGTGGAGAACGTGGTCAACGCCGAATCCACCGGCGTGGGCGTGCGGGTGATCGCCAACGGCGCCTGGGGCTTTGCCGCCACCAGCCAGATGACGCCGGACGCGGTGGCCCGCGCCGCCCGCCAGGCCACCACCATCGCGAAGGCCAACGCGCGCATCCAGAATGAGCCGGTGCAGCTGGCGCCGGTGCGCGGGGTGGGCGAGGTGGCCTGGCAGACGCCGATCACGCGCAACGCGATGGAAGTGCCGGTGGAGGAGAAGGTGGAGCTGCTGCTGGGCGTGAATGCCGCGGCGCTTGCCGCCGGGGCCGACTTCGTCAATTCGCGCCTGTTCGCGGTGAACGAGCAGAAGTACTTCGCCTCCACCGATGGCTCCTACATCGACCAGGACGTGCACAGGATCTGGGCGCCGTTCACGGTCACGGCGGTGGACAAGGCCACCGGCAAGTTCCGCACCCGCGACGGGCTGTCGGCGCCGATGGGCATGGGCTACGAATACCTGGGCGCCGACCCGGCCGGGCGCATCGAGCTGCCGGGCGGGGTGGTGGCCTACACCACGTCCTACGACATGCGCGAGGACGCGGTGGCCGCGGCGAAACAGGCGCGCGAGAAGCTCAGTGCGCCGTCGGTGGAGCCGGGTCGCTATGACCTGGTGCTGGATCCGACCAACCTGTTCCTGACCATCCACGAGAACGTAGGGCATCCGCTGGAGCTGGACCGGGTACTGGGCTACGAGGCCAACTACGCCGGCACCAGTTTCGCGACGCTGGAGCGGATGCGCGAGGGGCTGCAGTACGGCAGCGAGCGGGTGAACTTCTTCGCCGACAAGACCCAGCCCGGGAGCCTGGGCGCGGTGGCGTACGACGACGAGGGGGTGAAGACCAAGCGCTGGGACCTGGTGAAGGACGGGATGCTGGTGGATTACCAGGCCACCCGCGACCAGGCGCACATCCTGGGCAAGACGGAGTCGGACGGCTGCAGCTACGCGGATTCGTGGTCGACGGTGCAGTTCCAGCGGATGCCGAACGTGTCGCTGGCACCGGGCAAGGAGCCGTTGTCTGTGGCGGAGATGATCGCGGGGGTGGAGGACGGGATCTATATCCACGGGCGCGGTTCGTATTCGATCGACCAGCAGCGCTACAACGCGCAGTTCGGCGGACAGCTGTATTACGAGATCAAGAACGGCGAGGTGACGCGGATGCTGGAGGACGTGGCCTACCAGATCCGCACGCCGGAGTTCTGGAATGCGTGCAGCGCGATCTGCGATGAGCGCGATTTCAGGCTGGGCGGGTCGTTCTTCGATGGCAAGGGGCAGCCTTCGCAGGTGTCGGCGGTGTCGCACGGGTCTTCGACGACGCGGTTCGACGGGATCAACGTGATCAATACGGCGCGCAGCCTGGGGTGAGCCGGGGATTGGTTGCGGGGTCGGGTCGCGGTGAACTGATGGGCCCCGCCGCGGCCGGGAGGCCTTTGCGCTCCATGTCCCCCGGCCTCCGCCTGCGGCTGCGGCCTCCTCCTTTACTTGCGCGCAAAGGCCTCCCGGCCACGGCGGGGCTTGGCTCCGGGTGGGATGCCCTGGCTCGTGACGCAAGTGTGTGTGCCAAAAGTCATTTGACGCTCAAGAGGGGCACGGGAAGAATCGACGACGGCCTGGCGCAAGGCGCCGGGCATCCATTCCGCGCCCTCCAATCCCCTTGCCGCTGCGATCCTCGCCGCGGCCTTCAACCGGAGACCTGTCTTGGACAGACGCGACTTCCTTGCCCTGAGCGGCCTTGGACTGGGTGGCCTGGTGCTGCCGTCCTGGCTGGGCACGGCCATTGCCGCCGATGAGCTGGTGACCAGCCTCGATCCCGCGTTCAAGAAGCGCCTTGCCGACGCCGGGCTGCAGGCGGCCACCGGCGCCGGTGCCAGCTATTGCGATGTGCGCATCGGGCGCTACCTGCGCCAGTTCGTGATGACCCGCGAGGACAAGGTCCAGAACGTGGTCAATACCGAATCCACCGGGGTGGGCGTGCGGGTGATCGCCGACGGGGCGTGGGGCTTTGCGGCCACCAATGCGCTGACCGCGGACGCGGTGGCCCGGGCGGCACGGCAGGCGACGGCGATTGCCAAGGCCAATGCGCGCATCCAGACCGAGCCGGTGCAACTGGCGCCGGTGCGCGGGGTGGGCGAGGTGAGCTGGCGCACGCCGATCCGCCGCAATGCGATGGAAGTGCCGGTGCAGGAGAAGGTCGAGCTGCTGCTGGGCGTGAACGCGGCGGCGATCAACGCCGGCGCCGACTTCGTGAATTCCACGCTGTTCGCGGTCAACGAGCAGAAGTACTTCGCCTCCACCGACGGGTCCTACATCGACCAGGACGTGCACCGGATCTGGGCGCCGATGACGGTGACCGCGATCGACAAGTCCAGCGGCAAGTTCCGTTCGCGCGCGGGGCTGTCGGCGCCGATGGGGCTGGGCTACGAGTACTTCGATGCCGATCCTTCGCAGAAATTCATCTCGCCCAACGGGGTGGTCAATTACGGCCATTCCTACGACATGCTCGAGGACGCGGTGGCGGCGGCGAAGCAGGCGCGCGAGAAGCTCACCGCGCCGTCGGTGGAGCCGGGCCGCTATGACCTGGTGCTCGACCCTTCGCACACCTGGCTCACCATCCACGAGTCGGTCGGCCATCCGCTGGAGCTCGACCGCGTGCTGGGCTATGAGGCCAACTACGCCGGCACCAGCTTCGCCACCCTGGACAAGCGCGAGGAGGGATTCCGCTACGGCAGCGACCTGGTGACGATGTTCGCTGACAAGACCCAGCCCGGCAGCCTGGGCGCGGTGGCCTATGACGACGAAGGCGTGAAGTGCAAGCGCTGGGACCTGATCCGCGACGGCATCCTGGTCGACTACCAGACCAT
>JAAYXJ010000057.1 GCA_012515985.1 Gammaproteobacteria bacterium | reverse complement strand
CGCGTCGAGCACGTCCAGGCGCTCCTCGCGCTGGCTGCCGCCGATGATCTCGCCGATCCCCGGCGCCAGCACGTCCATCGCCGCCACGGTGCGCCCATCTTCGTTCAAGCGCATGTAGAACGCCTTGATCTGCTCCGGGTAGTTGGTCACCACCACCGGGCCGCCCACGTGCTTCTCGGTCAGCCAGCGCTCGTGCACGGTCTGCAGGTCCAGGCCCCATTCGACCGGGAAGTCGAACTTCTGGCCGGACTTCTGCAGCAGGTCCACCGCCTCGGAGTAATCGATGCGCTCGAACGGCGCGTTGACGAAGGCCTCCAGCCGGCTCACGGCGTCCTTCTGCACCCGCTCGGCGATGAAGGCCATGTCGTCCTGGCGCTCCTCCAGCACCGCGCGGAACAGGTACTTGAGGAATTCCTCGGAGATGCGCGCGATGTCGTCCAGCCCGGCGAACGCGATCTCCGGCTCGATCATCCAGAACTCGGCCAGGTGGCGGGTGGTGTGGCTGTGCTCGGCGCGGAAGGTGGGGCCGAAGGTGTACACCTTGCTCATCGCCAGCGCGAAGGCCTCGACGTTGAGCTGCCCGGAGACGGTAAGGAAGGTCTCCTGGCCGAAGAAGTCGCGGCTGAAATCCACCGAGCCGTCCTTGAGCAGCGGCAGGTTGGCCAGGTCCAGGGTGGACACCCGGAACATCTGGCCGGCGCCCTCGGCGTCGGAGGTGGTGATGATCGGCGTGTTGATCCAGTAGTAGCCGTTCTCGTGGAAATACCGGTGCGCCGCCTGGGCCAGGCAGTGGCGGATGCGGGTGACGGCGCCGAACAGGTTGGTGCGCGGGCGCAGGTGCGCCACCTCGCGCAGGAACTCCAGCGAGTGCGGCTTGGGCTGGATGGGGTAGGTCTCCGGATCATCCACCCAGCCGACCACCTCGATCGACTCGGCCTGGATCTCGAAGCTCTGCCCCTTGCCCTGGGATTCGCTGAGGATGCCGCGTGCGACCACCGCACAGCCGCTGGTCAGCCGCTGCACCTCCTCGGCGTAGTTGGGCAGCGACTGCGGCGCCACCACCTGGATCGGTGCAAAGCACGAGCCGTCGCTGACGTTGACGAAGCTCAGCCCCGCCTTGGAGTCGCGCCGGGTCCGTACCCAGCCACGGACCGTCACTTCCCCCCCAACGGGGATCCGTCCCCCGAGTGCCTGCG
The DNA here is from genome assembly GCA_012515985.1 of Gammaproteobacteria bacterium. Taxonomy (GTDB): domain Bacteria; phylum Pseudomonadota; class Gammaproteobacteria; order Xanthomonadales; family Xanthomonadaceae; genus Luteimonas. The sequence goes on along the minus strand of JAAYXJ010000057.1, from coordinate 2,058 downwards.
CCACGCTCACGGTCGTCATGCCTTGAATCCCGGTATTGATGAACATAAAGACTGGACTGCGCAGTGTACCGGAGCGCCAGGAGGTAGAATGAGCCCCATGGACATCCAACTTTCCCCCGCCGCGCTGGAACGCGTCCAGCGCTTCCTCGCCGCCAATCCCGACGCGCTGGGCATGCGCTTCGGCGTGGAGCGCACCGGCTGTTCCGGCTGGGGTTACGTGGTGGACCTGGCCCGCGAGGAGCGTGAGGGCGACCAGGTGGTCGAGCAGGACGGCGTGCGGGTGTACATCGACGCGCAGAGCGCGCCGCTGGTGGCCGGCACCCGGATCGACTTCGGCCGCGAGGGCCTGAACGAGCAGTTCACCTTCTCCAATCCCAACATGGCCGCCGAGTGCGGCTGCGGCGAGAGCTTCACCACCGAGGCCGACCGTGCCTTGATCTGACGCCGGGCGCCCGGCCCCGTCGCGATGGTCACGGCCGGAGCCTCGGAAGGCTGACCGGACCCCGGGGCGCCTGCGTGCGTCCTCTGGCAATCAATGCCCGGGATGCGGCATAATGTCCGGCTCGCCGCGGCATTTGCCCGGCGGGCCCTTGCTCCACCGCACCCGTACCGGGTTGGCGGGGGGCTGTCTGGCCGGGCGGGATCCCCCCGCGGGCCGATAACCACAAGGACACAACATGCGTCATTACGAGATCGTTTTCCTGGTCCACCCGGACCAGAGCGAGCAGGTGCCCGCGATGATCGAGCGCTACACAACGCTCATCGAGGGCGGCGAGGGCAAGGTCCATCGCCTGGAGGACTGGGGCCGCCGCCAGCTGGCCTATCCCATCGACAACCTGGTCAAGGCCCACTACGTGCTGCTCAACATCGAATGCGGCCAGGCGGTGCTCGACGAGCTGGTCGAGACCTTCCGCTTCAACGACGCGATCCTGCGCCACATGGTGATCCGCCGCGACGAGGCCATCACCGAGCAGTCGCTGATCATGAAGAACAAGGATGACAAGGGCGACCGGGGCGGGGACCGCCCGGAGCGCGGCGAGCGCCGCCCCCGTGACGACGACGAAGGCGAGGGCAAGGGCGACGACGCCAAGTCCGAAGACGCCGACGACAACGAAGAAGCCGCCTGAGGAGCCCTGACATGTCCAAGTTCTTCCGCCGCCGCAAGTTCTGCAAGTTCACCGCCGAGGGCGTCAAGGAGATCGATTACAAGGATCTCAACACCCTGCGCCAGAACATCACCGAGACCGGCAAGATCGTCCCGGCCCGGATCACCGGCACCAAGTCGCGCTACCAGCGCCAGCTGGCCACCGCCGTCAAGCGCGCGCGCTACCTGGCCCTGATCCCGTACACGGACAACCACAACGTCTGATCCCCGCCGGCGCCATGGGCGCCGGCATCGCGATCCGTCCGATTCGGACAGCAACAAGTTGCGGCGCCCGTGTGGCGCCGCTAACGAACCCGGAGCATTCCAATGGAAGTCATCCTGCTGCAGAAAGTCCAGAAGCTCGGCGGCCTTGGCGACAAGGTCACCGTGAAGCCCGGCTACGGCCGCAACTACCTCGTGCCCCAGGGCAAGGCCGTGCCGGCCACCGAGGAAGCGCTGGCCGAGTTCGAGTCGCGCCGCGCCGAGTACGAGGCCAAGGCCCAGGCCGCGCACGACGAGGCCGCCGCCCGCCTGGCGAAGCTGGAGGACGTGACCGTCACCATCCGCGCCAACGCTTCGCCCGAGGGCAAGCTCTACGGCTCGATCGGCCCGCGCGACATCGCCGAGGCGCTCACCGCCCAGACCGGCGTGGAGTTCGAGAAGTCCGAGGTGGTGATGGGCGAGGGCCCGTTCCGCCTGACCGGCGAGTTCGAGGTGCTCCTGCACCTGCACGCCGACGTCGAGACCACCGTGCCAGTGGTGGTGGAGGCCGAGTCGGCCGCCTGACCAGCCCACGCCGGCTGATCCAGTGACGGGCGCCTTCGGGCGCCCGTCTCCGTTTGTGCCCCTGGAACGCGCCATCGCACCGCTTGAGACGCGCGGCAGGTATCGATGGGCGGGTTATCCACAGGTTG
>JAAYXJ010000056.1 GCA_012515985.1 Gammaproteobacteria bacterium | reverse complement strand
GCCCTGCGGCTGCGGGCCCGCACGCGGACCCTTGCCTGACTCAGCCCAACGCGTAATCCAGCGCGATCCCCGCGAACACCGCCATGCCCACCCAGTGGTTGTGCAGGAAGGCGCGGAAGCAGGCCTCGCGGTCGCGGTAGCGCGCCAGCATGAACTCCCACGCCACCAGCAGCACGGCCACGCCCAGCCCCGCCCAGTAGATGGCGCCCAGCCCGGCGTGGCGGCCCACCAGGGCCAGGGCAATGAAGAACAGCGTGTACAGCACGCCCTGCGCGACCAGGTCCATCTCCCCGAACAGGATCGCGGTGGACTTGCTGTTGACCTTGATGTCGTCGTCGCGGTCGACCATGGCGTACCAGGTGTCATACGCGGTGGTCCAGAAGATGTTGCCCACGTACAGCAGCCATGCCAGCGGCGGCACTTCGCCCTGCACCGCCGCGAACGCCATCGGGATCGCCCACCCGAACGCCAGCCCCAGGTACACCTGTGGCAGATAGGTGTAGCGCTTCAGGTACGGATAACTGGCCGCCAGCACCAGCCCCACGAAGCTGAGCAGGATGGTCAGGCGGTTCATGGAGAGCACCAGCGCGAACGCCGCCACCATCAGCACCGCGAACAGCGCCAGCGCCTCGCGCCCTGACACCGCGCCGGTGGCCAGCGGCCGATCGCGGGTGCGCTCCACGTGCGGGTCCAGCCAGCGGTCGGCGTAATCGTTGATCACGCAGCCGGCCGAGCGGGTGAGCCACACCCCGGCGGTGAACACGAACAGGATCCACGGCGGCGGGAAGCCGTCGGCCGCCAGCCACAGCGCCCACCCGGTCGGCCACAGCAGCAGCAGCCAGCCGATCGGCCGGTCGGCGCGCATCAGCTTCCAGTACAGGGACAGCCGCGAGGGGGCCGGCGGGGGCGGCGGGTCGGCGTAACGTTCGTAGCTCACCGCGAAAGCGTAGCAAGAACCCCGGCCGGCCAGCGGGGCTTCAACGGCGGACTCGCGTCTTGCCGCCGAATGGTGGAAAATAGCCGGCCGCGCGCCTGTAGCTCAGCTGGATAGAGTAGCGGCTTCCGAAGCCGTTGGTCGGGGGTTCGAATCCCTCCAGGCGCGCCACCTTCTTGCGGATACGCTCCGGGCCGGGATTCCCGGCCCGATCGCAGCGCGATCGGGCGCTCGCCAGCGCGCGAACCTGCGGTTCGCAGGCGCGCCGGCTCGCCCCTCCAGGTGCGCCACCTTCTTGCGGATCTACTCCGCCTTTCGCACCAGCATCACCGGCGCGTGCGCAATGCGCGCCACGTGCTCGGCGTCGCTGCCCAGCAGCAGGCGGTTCACGCCGCGCCGGCCGTGGGTACCCATGATCACCAGGTCCACGCCTGCTTCCTCGGCGCGCCGGGCGATGACCTCGGCCACCCGCTCGTCGCTGCCTTCAAGCAACACCGTCTCCACCTCGATCCCCTGCTTCACCAGCGGGGCGGCGGCCTCGTCCAGCAGCTGGCGGCCCTTCTCGCGCATCCGCGGCAGCACCTCCTCGGCGTAGACCTTCGGCGACTCGAATCCGCTGACGTGGCGAAAGCTCTCCAGCACATGCAGCAGCACCACGGTGGCGCCTGACAGGCGGGCCAGTTCGGCGGCGTGGTCCAGAGCAAGCCGGGAGGTCCTGGTGTTGTCCAGGGCAACCAGCAGGCGTTGGTACATGGCGCTTCCTCCTTTGATCAGCGCACAGCATGCCCGCCCCCGCGGCCGGCGTCATTGATCCTGGTCAGCGCCGTGAGGGGGCACCCGGCCAAGCTGCAGGCGGTGAAGCGTGGCCCTTGCGCGCCTGCCCGTCAGGAGCCGACCGGTCTGCCAGGTGCTTCGATGCAATCCCCGCGTGTTCTATACTTCCGGCCCAGCTGTGGCCTCGGCCACGCCAAAGGGTGCCGCCGTGCGCAATTACGATCTCGACTTCCTGAAGAAATTCTCGCTGGTGATCCTGTTCCTGGCCGTGGTGACGGGCGGGCTGGTGGCCCTGTCCGCGTGGCTGCACCGGGCGGTCCCGCCGCAGGAATCGCAGTCCGCCATCCAGGCCCAGCTCGACCGCATCGCGCCGGTGGGCGACGTCTACGCCGGCTCCACCGGGGCCGCGGCGCAGGCGGCGGCAGCGGCTGCCGCCCAGGCGCAGGCCTCTTCCCAGGTGGCCTACGGCGGCACGCTGGACGGCAGCGAGATCTACGACAACCTGTGCGCGGGCTGCCACGGCGCAGGCGTGGCCGGCGCGCCGCGGCTGACCCAGGCCGACTGGGCCAACCGCATCCCGCAGGGCCGGGACGTCCTGTACACCCACGCGATCGAGGGCTACACCGGCGAAACCGGCTTCATGCCCGCGCGCGGCGGCAACCCCGCCCTGAGCGACGAGCAGGTGATCGCCTCTGTGGACTGGATGCTTGACAACCTGCAGTAGACCGCCTCCCGCCAGGGCTCCGAACGCCGCCTCCGGGCGGCGTTTTCGTGTCCGCGGGACCGGATCGCGGGCCTGATCGCCTATCATTCCATCCATGGATACCCCCACTTTCCCGACCACTTCGGGCTCCCTCGCCCTGCCCGGACCCGCCGGCGCGCTCGAGGTTGCCGTCGACCATCCGGATGACGACGTGGCGGCCCTGCCGCTGGTCGCGATCATCTGCCATCCGCTCACCACCGAGGGCGGCACCATGCACAACAAGGTGGTGACCATGACCGCTCGCGCACTGCGCGAGCTGGGTGCCACCACCGTGCGCTTCAACTTCCGCGGCGCCGGAGACTCCGAAGGCGAGTTCGACGAGGGCGACGGCGAAGTCGACGACCTGCTGGCCGTGGCCGCGTGGGTCCGCGCGCAGTGCCCCGGCCGGCGGCTCTGGCTGGCCGGCTTCAGCTTCGGCGCCTACGTGAGCCTGGTGGGCGCGTCAGAGATCGAGCCCGGCATGCTGATCTCCATCGCCCCGCCCGCCGGCCGCTGGGACTTCAGCCGGGTCAGGACACCCACTTTCCCGTGGCTGGTGATCCAGGGCGAGGAGGACGAGATCGTCGATCCCCAGGCGGTCTACGACTGGCTGGAGCGCACCGACGCCCAGGTCGAACTGGTCCGCATCCCCGACAGCAGCCACTTCTTCCACCGCAAGCTCCTGGACCTGCGCGGGGCGATCAAGAACGGCGTGCGCCAGTACCTGCCCGCCGCCGATGCCTGAGCGCGCCGCGGCGCAAACCCCTTCGCAGGCCTACGCCGCCGGCGTGGCAGCGGGCGGGTGGCAGG
>JAAYXJ010000281.1 GCA_012515985.1 Gammaproteobacteria bacterium | reverse complement strand
GGCGCGCGTGGGGACGGGAATTTCGCCAGCGTGGAAATAGTCCGCCGGCGGGGCATCGCGTTGACCTTCCATGGGCAGGAATGTTGTCAACGCGGGAATGATGCCTCCGTGACCGCGGCCGCCTGCTGGCGCCCGGGGTTTCCGAAGCGTTCAAGAAACCGCGGGCCGGCTCAATGCAGGGGCGGCGACTCCGGCTCGCCGGACTGCTGCATGTAATAGTCGCTGAGGTACTTCTCGCCCTTGTCGGCGAGCACCGTGACCACCGTTTCCAGCTCGGGGAAGCGTTCGCGGATGCGCCGCGCGGCGATCACGTGGGCGCCGGAGCTGGGGCCGCAGAGCAGGCCCCTGTGGCGGGCGAGGCGGCGCATCTCGGCCACGGCGTCGCTGCTGGAAACACTGAGGAAGTCGCTGACCATCTCCCGGTGCCGGGCAAAAATCCCGGGCACGAATCCGTCGGAAATCCCCTCGATGCCGTGCAGGTCCACTTCGCCGCACAGCAGCGTCTTCGATTCCGAGGGCTCCATCGCGAACAGCCGCACGTCGGGATTGGCGGCGCGGAAGGCCTGGCCCACGCCGATCAGGGTGCCGCCGGTGCCCACGCCGTGCACGAATGCGTCGGGCAGGCGCCCGTCGGGGAGCTGGGCGAGGATTTCCGGACCCAGGATCTCGCGGTTCTCCTGCACGTTCCATTCCGACTCGAACTGGCCGGGGAAGAAGAATCCGTCGCGCTGGCCCAGTTCGCGGGCCCGCTCGAGCGCCTCGTTGACGTGGAAATCCCCGCTCAGGAGGACCTCGGCGCCATACGCGCGGGAGATCGCCACCCGCTCGCTGGTCAGGCCCTCGGGCATGACCACGATCATCCGGTAGCCCTTGACCGCGGCCACCATGGAGAACGCGTTGCCGGTGTTGCCGCTGGTGGCCTCCACGATGGTGTCGCCGGGCTTGAGCAGGCCTTCCTTTTCGGCGCGCTCGATGATGTAGGTGGCGATGCGGGCCTTGATCGACCCGGACGGGTTGAGGAACTCGCACTTGGCGAAGATGCCGGGCTCGAGCTCCAGCAGGGGGGTGTCGTGCACGGCATCGAGGATCGATCCGGAAACCCCGGTGTAGCGGGTTGGCATGTTGCTGCTCCCTGGCAACCGGTGGGTGGGGCAGCGCCTGATTATGGGGCGTGTGAAGTGCAGCGCGGGTGATCCAGGTCAAGGCGCGGGCGGAGGGCCACGGCGCAAGCTCACCTCCCCATCCACCGTCAGGAAAATCATGGGCGCCATCGACACCCTGTCCATCCAGCTCCACCCGTTCGACGCGCGCGGCATCGGCAAGCGCTTCCGCCACGCCGCCATCTTCGGCGCCCTGGACGCGCTGCAGCCGGGGGAAGGCATGCGCTTCGTCAACGACCACGATCCACTGCCGCTGCTTGCGCAGCTTCGCGACCGCTATGGCGAGGCCCTGGTGGTCGAGTACCGGCAGAAGGAGCCGGGCGCCGTGGTCATCGATTTCGGCAAGGCCGACGTGCACGTGCCGGGTGGCAGCACCTGCTGCGGCGGCTGCACCTGAGGGGGCTGGGCCGTGCTATCCGGCGCGTGGCGGAAGCCCGCGCCGGTAGCGCAGCAGGCGTGCGCGGATGGTGGTGCCGTCCGCGTTCTCGAGCGGGTGGTG
>JAAYXJ010000280.1 GCA_012515985.1 Gammaproteobacteria bacterium | reverse complement strand
TTCCAGCTGCAGCAGCCCTGGTTCGTGGCGCTGCTGGTCTACCTGATGTTCGCCGTCGGCCTGAGCCTGTCGGGCGTCTTCAGCGTCGGCGGCAGCGTGGGCGCGGCCGGCCAGCGGCTCGCCTCCCGGGACGGGCGCATGGGCGACTTCTTCACCGGGGTGCTGGCGTGCGTGGTCGCCAGCCCCTGCATCGCGCCGTTCATGGGCGGCGCGCTGGCGTTCGCGTTCACCGCTTCGGCGCCGCTGGCGATGAGCGTGTTCCTGGCGCTGGGCCTGGGCCTGGCGCTGCCGTTCCTGCTGATCGGGTTCGTGCCGGCGTTGGCTTCGCGGCTGCCCAGGCCGGGCCCGTGGATGGAGACGCTCAAGCAGTTCATGGCCTTCCCGATGTATCTCACCGCGGTCTGGCTGGCCTGGGTGCTGGGTCGCCAGCACGGCGTGGATGCGATGGCGCTGGTGGGTGTGGGCCTGGTGCTGCTGGGACTGGGGCTGTGGTGGTACGAGCGCAAGCGCTGGACCGGCTCGAAGGCGGGACGTGCGCTGGCGCTGGCGGTGCTGGTGGCGGCGCTGCTGCCGGTGGCCGAGGTGGCGCGGCTTGAGCCCGGGGCCGGGCAGGCCCAGCCGGCCGGCGCCGATGCAATCGCGTGGTCGCCGGAGCGCCTGGCCGCACTGCGCGCAGAGGGCCGGCCGGTGTTCGTCAACATGACCGCCGACTGGTGCGTCACCTGCAAGGCCAACGAGCAGCGGGTGCTGGCGCGCGAGCCGTTCCGCGCGGCGCTGGCGGAAACCGGCGCCGCCTACGTGGTGGGCGACTGGACCAACGTGGACCCTGCGATCAGCGCCTTCCTCAGGGAGCATGGCGCGGTGGGCGTGCCACTGTACGTGGTCTATCCCGCGTCCGGCGGCGAGGGCGAGGTGCTCCCGGCCCTGCTCACCGACGAAATCGCCATCGCGGCGCTGCGGAGGGCCGTGGAATGAAGTTGACGACGACGAAGGTGATCCTGGTGGCGGTGGCCGCCGGGCTGCTCGGCATTGTGGCCAGCATGATGCTCACGGGCCCCGGCCCGCTCCTGCGCACCGAGGCGGGGCAGCGCCTGGCGCAGCAGGTGCTGCAGGCGAACGCGCCGCCCGCGCCCGAAGGCGTGGAAGTGGCCAGGCGCGGCGGCGCGGTCCCCGGGTTCGACGTGGCCCGGCTCGACGGCGGCCAATGGCGCCTGCCCGACGACTTTTCCGGCCAGCCGGTGCTGATCAACATCTGGGCGAGCTGGTGCCCGCCGTGCATCGAGGAAATGCCGGAGCTGGACCGCTTTGCCCGCGCCCAGGGCGAAGACGGGGTGCGGGTGCTGGGCATCGCCCTGGACGAACCGGAAGCGGTGCGCGAATTCCTGCAGAAAGTGCCGGTGGAGTATCCGCAGGGGATCGATGCGCCGGGGCGCGCCGACGCCGGCGTGCGCCTGGGCAATCCGCGCGGCGTCCTCCCCTACTCCGTGCTCGTGTCCGCGGACGGGGTGGTGCTGAAGCAGCGCATCGGTCCGTTCGAGCACGGCGAGATCGACGGCTGGGCGCGCCACTGAGCGCGCCGCCGGCGAAACTCAAACAACCGCTTAAAATCCGTGAATATCGGCGAACTGGACAGCAATATCCGCTTTGCCCCAGACTGCGCGACTGATTTTTGATGCGGTCCCCATGGCAAGACTCCTGCTCCTGCACGGCCCCAACCTCAACCTGCTCGGCGAGCGCGAGCCGGAGATCTACGGGCGCATGACGCTGGCGCAGATCGACGCCAGCCTGCAGCAGCGGGCGGCCGCGGCCGGTCACGCGCTGGAGAGCTTCCAGGCCAACGCCGAGCACGCGCTGGTCGAGCGCGTCCAGGCGGCGGCGCGGGACGGCACGGACTTCATCCTCATCAACCCGGCCGCTTTCACCCATACTTCGGTGGCGCTCCGGGATGCGCTGGCGGCGGTCGCGATCCCTTTCATTGAGGTGCACCTGTCCAATCCGCACGCGCGCGAACCCTTCCGCCGCACCAGCTATTTCAGCGACCTGGCCGTGGGCGTCGTCTGCGGCTTCGGCCCGGCCAGCTACGAGCTGGCGCTCACCGCGGCGCTCGACCGGCTTGGCGCCACCGGCGCCTGAACCCATTTTCTTTCCAGCGAACACAGCACGAGGCCACCATGGACCTTCGCAAGATCAAGAAGCTCATCGACCTGCTCGAGGAGTCCAACCTGTCCGAGATCGAGATCAAGGAGGGCGAGGAATCCGTGCGGCTCTCGCGCACGCCTTCCGCCAGCGCGGCCCCGGCCGCGGCGCCGGTCCCGGTCGCGGCCCAGCGTCCGGAGCAGGTGATGCCCATGCAGTCCCCGGTGCAGGCGGCCACGGGCGGCCGCGCGCCGGCCGAGGCGGCCGAGCCCGCCGGCCCCGAACTGCCCCCGGGCCACGTGGTGGCCTCGCCGATGGTCGGCACCTACTACTCGGCGCCGGCGCCGGACAAGCCGCCGTTCGTGACCATCGGCCAGGCGGTCAACGTGGGCGACACCCTGGGCATCGTCGAGGCGATGAAGATGTTCAACCCCATCGAGGCCGACCAGGCGGGCACCGTGGTCGCGATCCTGTGCGAGAACGGGCAGCCGGTTGAATTCGACCAGCCGCTGTTCGTGATCGGCTGAGGCCGGGCGATGCTGGATAAAGTCGTCATCGCCAACCGCGGCGAAATCGCGCTGCGCATCCTGCGCGCGTGCCACGCCCTGGGCATCCGCACCGTCGCCGTGCACTCCACGGTGGACCGCAACCTCAAGCACGTGGCCATGGCCGACGAGTCGGTGTGCATCGGCCCGGCGCCCTCCAACCGCAGCTACCTGGACATGCCGGCGATCATCGCCGCGGCCGAGGTCACCGATGCCCAGGCCATCCACCCGGGCTACGGGTTCCTGGCCGAAAGCGCCGACTTCGCCGAGCGCGTGGAGCAGTCCGGCTTCATCTTCATCGGCCCCAAGGCCGACACCATCCGCCTGATGGGCGACAAGGTGGAGGCGATCCGGGCCATGAAGGAGGCCGGCGTGCCGTGCGTGCCCGGCTCCGACGGACCGCTGGGTGACGACGCCGCCACCAACGCCAAGTTGGCGCGCGAGATCGGCTACCCGGTGATCGTCAAGGCCGCCGGCGGCGGCGGCGGGCGCGGCATGCGCGTGGTCCACACCGAGGCGGCGCTGGCCAACGCCATCGCCACCACCAAGACCGAGGCCAAGGCCGCGTTCGGCAACGACATGGTCTACATGGAGAAGTTCCTGGAGAACCCGCGCCACGTGGAGATCCAGGTGCT
>JAAYXJ010000279.1 GCA_012515985.1 Gammaproteobacteria bacterium | reverse complement strand
TGGGCCTGGATGCCGGCCGGCTGCCGTTCGACGGCCATGACCGCTGGCATGCCTATGAGCTGGCCTGGCTCAACGCCCGCGGCAAGCCGGAAACGGCCACGGCAACCCTGCTGGTGCCGGCACGCTCGCCGAACCTGATCGAGTCCAAGTCGCTCAAGCTCTACCTCAACTCGCTCAACGCAGCGCGCTTTGAAAGCGCCGCGCAGGTCCGCGCGCGGATTGCCGCGGACCTGTCAGCGGCCGCCGGCGCGGCCGTGGACGTCCGCTTCGGGCTGCCCGGGATGGCCGAAGCCCATGCGGGGGAATCCATCGACGGGCTGGATGTGGCCATCGACCATTACGGCCCGCCGGAACCCGCGCTGCTCCAGGGGGACCCGGAACAGCCGGTGGAGGAAACCCTGTGCTCGGACCTGCTCAAGTCCAACTGCCCGGTCACGGGCCAGCCGGACTGGGCGAGCGTGCACATCACCTATCGCGGCCCGCGCATCGACCGCGAGGCCCTGCTGCGCTACCTGGTGTCGTTCCGCGACCACGCGGGGTTCCACGAACAGTGCGTGGAGCAGGTGTTCTGCGACCTGATGGCACGCTGCGCGCCGCAGGCACTCTCGGTCGAAGCCCGCTACACCCGCCGCGGCGGGCTCGACATCAATCCTTGGCGGGCGACCCCGGGGATGGCGCCCCCGCCGGCGCGCCGCGACCTGCGCCAATGACGGCGGGCGGTTTACACCGCCGCGATCAGGAATTAACGAATCGCGTGGGACGCTTGCCGGCAACGCAGCCACACGGAGCAAGCGGCCATGAGCCCCACCCGCAAGGATCCCGAGGACCTCACGCTCAACCCCGGCAACAGGGAAACGCACGGTGAGCGCAAGGCCGACTTCAGCAAGGTCACCGGCGGCATGGGCAGTACCGCCAAGCCGGCCGGGCCTGAGACCGGGCGCAGCCACACGGTGGAAAAGGGCGACACACTGTCGGCGATTTCAAAGCAGTATTACGGCAGCGCCAATCGCTGGGAGGACATCTTCAACGCCAACCGCGACCAGCTCGATGACCCGGACCTGATCCAGCCCGGACAGGTCCTCCGGATTCCCTGATTGCGAATACCCAAGGAGCCGCACATGAAGACCCACCTGCTTCTCGCCGCCGTGCTGGCCGGCAGCTTCGTCCTCGCCAGCTGCAACCGCGACGGCGGCATGGACAGCACCGCGGACCCGGCCGGCAGCGACACCACCGCCCTGGAGTCGCCGCCCGGCATGACCGACGCTCCTGCCGATGCACCGGCCGAACCGCAGGCCGACGCCGCCGACGTGACGGTTACCGACGTGCTGTTCGGCACCGAGGTGGATGCGGACGAGAGGGTCACCTCGCCGCAGACCGCCTTCGCTTCCGATGACGAGACGATCCATGTGTCCATCACCACGGTCAGCAGCGCCGATGCCCCGGCCACCGCCACCCTTGGCGTGCGCTGGACATATGAAGACGGCCAGCTCATCGACGAACGCAGCGCCGCGCTGCAGTTCACCGGAACCGATGCCACATCCTTCCACGTCAACAACCCCGAGGGCTGGCCGATGGGCACCTACGACGTGGAGGTGACCCTTAACGGCGAGCCGGTCGAGACGCGGCAGTTCACCATCCAGTAGCC
>JAAYXJ010000278.1 GCA_012515985.1 Gammaproteobacteria bacterium | reverse complement strand
CGTGGAGGCCCGGGCCGAGGCGCTGAAGCTCGGCGGGATGACCGCCAGGGTCATCGACGTGGAGGCGTTCGCGATCGAGAATGCGTTCCACCTGCTGTCAGGCACCCTGGAAGCACCGCGCGACGGCATCATCGCGCTGGTGGACATCGGTGCCACCATGACCACCCTCAACATCCTGCGCGAGGGCCGCAGCCTGTACAGCCGCGAGCAGGTGTTCGGCGGCAAGCAGCTGACCGACGAGGTGATGCGCCGCTACGGCCTCAGCTACGAGGAGGCCGGCCTGGCCAAGCGCCAGGGCGGCCTGCCCGAGAGCTACGAGATCGAGGTGCTCGAGCCGTTCAAGGAAGCGCTGGTGCAGCAGATCAGCCGGCTGCTGCAGTTCTTCTACGCCGGCAGCGAATTCAACCGGGTCGACCAGATCGTGCTGGCCGGCGGCTGCGCGTCGATCCCCGGGGTGCCGGAAATGGTGGAGGAGCAGCTGGGCGTGGCGACCACGGTGGCCAACCCGCTGGCGCACATGACCCTGGGCGCGCGCGTCCAGGCCCATGCCCTGGCCCAGGATGCGCCCGCGCTGATGATCGCCTGCGGGCTGGCGCTGAGGAGCTTTGACTGATGGCCAGGATCAACCTGCTTCCGTGGCGCGCCGAGCGCGCCGCCCAGCGCCAGAAGGAATTCATGGCCATGATCGGCCTGGCCGTCCTGGCCGGTGTGGCGCTGTGGTTCCTCGTCAACGGCTACTACAACGCGCAGATCGAGGGCCAGCAGGCCCGCAACGCGTTCATGGACCAGCAGATCGCCCAGGTGGACGAAACCATCAAGGAGATCGAGGAACTGGACCGCCAGCGCGCCCGCCTGCTGGCGCGCAAGGAAGTGATCGAGGAGCTGCAGGCCAGCCGGTCGCAGATGGTGCACCTGTTCGATGCCCTGGTCCGGACCATCCCCGATGGCGTGATGCTCACCACCCTCAAGCAGGAAGGCGAGCGCCTGACCCTGGAAGGGCGCGCCCAGTCCAATGCCCGGGTCAGTACCTACATGCGCAACCTGGAAGGCGCGGGCTGGATGGCCAATCCGCAGCTGACCGTGATCGAGGCGCGTCCGGAGGGCGCCGGGGTGCACAGCGCGGCGCTGCCGTACGTGTTCAACCTCTCGGTGACGCTGACCACCCCGTCAAGCGAAGAAAGCGACGACGCGGGGGTCGAGGATGTCGACGGGGGCGGGGAAGCCGCCACGGCCGAAGCCGACGGTGGGGACGTCGCCGCCGAAGTGGCCGCTGAAGAAGGAGCCGGATCGTGAGCGCTAAACGCAAGGTGTCGCTGCGCGAGCTCGACTTCAACAACATGGGCTCGTGGCCGCGCGAGTACAAGATCGGGTTCTGCGTGATCGTCGGGCTGCTGGTGTTTGGTGCCCTGTGGTGGTTCACGGTGCGCGACAAGCTCGACACCTTGGACGGGCTCGAGCGGCAGGAAGCCCAGAAGCGCGCGGAATTCGAAGAGAAGCAGGGCCGCGCCACCAACCTTGAGCCGCTCAAGCAGCAGCTGGCGCAGATGGAGCAGCAGCTGCAGCAGATGCTGCGCCAGCTCCCCAGCCGGACCGAGATGCCGGACCTGATCACCGACATTTCGCAGACGGCCGTGGCCACGGGCATCCAGAACGACCTGTTCCGCCCCGGTCCGGAGGCTCCCAAGGAGTTCTACGCCGAGCAGCCGATCTCGCTGCGCATGCGCGGCAGCTACCACCAGTTCGGCGCGTTCGTGAGCGGCGTGGCCTCGCTGCCGCGGGTGGTGATCATGACCATGCACGACATCTCCCTGCAGCCGCGAGACGGCGGTGCGATCCGCCCGGGCGCGAACCTGGAGCTGGCCGGCACGGTCAAGACCTACCGCTACCTGGACGAGGAAGAGACCGCTGCGCAGGCCGCACTGCAGGAAGGGGGAGGGCGCTGACATGCGCAGGATGAGCAACAAGGCGCGGGTGGCGCTGGCGGCGGTGGTGGTGCTTGGCGTGGCCGGCTGCGGCCGCGGCATCACCAGCACCCCGGGCGACGCCCCCAACCTCGAGGAATGGGTGGCCAACGTGCGCGCGCGCCCTGCGCCCCCGCTGGAGCCGCTGCCGGTCATGCAGCAGTTCGAGACCTTCGAGTACTCGGCGCAGGGCCTGCGCGACCCGTTCAGCGATGCGTTCCCGGACACCGGCGGCGTTGGCCCGCGGCCGGATTCGGACCGGCGCAAGCAGGAGCTGGAGGAGTTCCCGCTCGACAGCCTGGAAATGGTCGGTACGATCGGCCGCGGCGCCGGGATCATCGGCCTGGTGATGGCGCCCGACAAGGTCACCCGCCGGGTCAGGGTCGGCGATTACGCCGGCCAGGCAGATGGGCGCATCACGTCCATCACCGAGGACCGCATCGAACTGGTCGAGCTGGTGCCCGACGGCGCCGGCGGCTGGCTCGAGCGCCCCGCCGCGATCGCGCTCGAATAAGTGTCGCCTTGGATACAACATCAATTAGGGATTAGGGGAAGTCTGATGATGAGCTACGCGCAAGACCCTGGTGCGACGCGTCGCATCCTGCCGATCCGTTCGGCCACCCTGGGACTGGCCGCGGGTCTGCTGGCAGCGGCATCGGGCGTGCAGGCCGCGCCCTCGCCAGGCATCGTGCCCCTGGCGTCCGTCGGGCAGGTCGGCGCGCTCGCGGGCGATCCGGCCAAGCAGCTGCCGGGCGCGGTCGCGGTGGACGACATCGACTTCAGCCGCGGCGACGGCGGGTCCGGCAAGCTGGTGCTGCGCTTCGATGGCGAAGGCGCCGTCCCGGACATGCGCGCCCAGGGCGCCAGCGTGGTCATCGACGTGGGCAACGTCACCCTGCCCACGTCGCTGCAGCGTCCGCTCAACGTGTCCGACTTCGCAACGCCGGTGCAGCGCATCGACGCCGTGCAGAGCGGCACCGGTACCCGCATCGTGCTGACCGCCGTGGGCGAGTACGAGCCGATGGCCTACCAGAGCGGCCGCGAGTACATCGTCGAGCTGGTGCCGCGCGCCAGCAGCCCGGAGCGCGCCGTCGGCGCGACCGGCATCACCGCGGCGGGCCAGGCGGCCGCCGCGGCGGTGGAGGAAGAGCGCACCTACACCGGGCACCCGGTGGTGTTCAACTTCCAGGACGTGCCGGTGCGCACCGTCCTGCAGATGATCGCCGAGGAATCGGACTTCAACATCGTCGCCGCCGACTCGGTGCAGGGCAACGTGACCCTGCGACTGGACAACGTGCCGTGGGACCAGGCGCTGGACATCATCCTGCAGGCCAAGGGGCTGGACAAGCGCCGCAGCGGCAACGTGATCTGGGTGGCGCCGCAGAGCGAGATCGCGGCCTACGAACAGTCGCGCGAGGATGCGCGGCTGCAGCTGGAAGAGCGGGTCGAGATGGTCACCGAGTACATCCCGATCAGCTACGGCAACGCCGAGGACATCGCCACCCTGCTCACCGACGAGAGCAAGACCGGCCAGGGTGGGGGCGTGGGCGGCGGTTCGGGCAGCCACAGCCGGGGCTTCCTGTCTTCGCGCGGCAGCCTGAGCTTCGACCGCCGCACCAACACCCTGCTGGTGATCGATATCCCGCAGCGGGTCGCCGGCATCCGCGAGCTGGTGCAGCAGCTGGACAAGCCGGTGGACCAGGTGGTGATCGAGGCCCGCATCGTGATCGCCAACGAGTCGTTCGCGCGTGACATCGGCGCGCGCTTCGGGGTCGCGGGCAGCAGCCGGCGGGCGGTGTACTCCGGTTCGCTGGACGCCAACGCGGGCTACATCAATTCCGTGATCGACGGCGAGCCCGAGTGGAACCTTGGCAACAGCCTGAACTTCAGCAACCCGGCCGACCGCACGCTCGGCGCCGGCGCGCTGGGCCTGACCATCCTGGGCAACTCGATCAACTGGAACATGGAGATCTCCGCGCTGCAGCAGGAGGGCAGGGGCGAGGTCATCTCCAACCCGCGCATCATCACCAGCAACCAGCGCGAGGCGGTCATCCGCCAGGGCCAGGAGGTGGGCTACCTCACCGTCACCGGCGGACAGAGCAACAACGTGCCTACCGTGCAGTTCAAGGACGTGCTGCTGGAACTCAAGGTCACTCCAACCATCACCAATGACGGCCGCGTGTTCCTGGTGATGGACATCACCAAGGACGAGATCAGCGGATACACCGACATGGGTGCCTATGGTTCGGTGCCGAACCTCAACAAGCGCGAGATCACCACCGCGGTCCTGATTGACGACGGCCAGACGGTGTCGATCGGCGGCGTGTACGAGTTCCGCGACCGCAGCGACCTGTCCAAGGTGCCGTTCCTGGGTGACCTGCCGGTGCTTGGCAACCTCTTCAAGCGCCGCGGCAAGGACCGCGAGAAGGCCGAGCTGCTGATCTTCGTCACCCCGAAGGTGTTGCGCGTCGCCCAGCGCTGACCGGGCGGCTGCACCATCCCAAGCGACGGGGCCCGAGGGCCCCGTCTGCGTTTGGGGATCCGGGTCCTGTCTCCACCACCGCGCCTGAAGCGGGGTGCCGCGGGACTGAACCCCCGCGGCCGCTTTCGGTCAAACTGGATTCCGGCGCGGTCCGCGCCGCCTGGATGCCTGTACATGGAGAATGCCGCCACCACCGACGCCGTTTCCGCCGGCGACGTGTCCCGCCTGCACGAGGCCTTCCGCGACCTGCGCGATGCGCTGTCGACCGAGATCGTGGGGCAGGGTGCGCTGATCGAGCGCCTGCTGGTGGCGCTGCTGGCCGATGGCCACCTGCTGGTGGAGGGCGCGCCCGGGCTGGCCAAGACCAGTGCCATCCGCGCCCTGGCCGCACGCCTGGACGCCGACTTCGCACGCCTGCAGTTCACCCCCGACCTGCTCCCGGCCGATCTCACCGGCTCGGAGGTGTGGCGTCCGCAGGAAGGACGCTTCGAGTTCCAGCCCGGGCCCGTATTCCACTCGCTCCTGCTGGCCGATGAAATCAACCGCGCCCCGGCCAAGGTGCAGTCGGCGCTGCTGGAAGCCATGGGCGAACGCCAGGTGACGGTGGGCGGGAAAACCTGGCCGCTGCCGGAGCTGTTCCTGGTGATGGCGACCCAGAACCCGATCGAGCAGGAGGGCACCTTCCCGCTGCCCGAGGCCCAGCTCGACCGGTTCCTCATGTATGTGCGCGTCGGCTATCCGGACGCCGAGGCGGAAGCGGAGATCCTGCGCCTGGCGCGGGAGCGGGCGAAGACGGAGGCCGGGCCCGGGGCTGGGCGCGCTGCGCCAAGGCGCATGCCCCAGGCCGATGTGTTCGCTGCCCGCGCCGCGGTGCTCGACATCCACCTGGCGCCGCAGCTGGAGCGCTACCTGATCGAACTCGTGCTGGCCTCGCGCGATGCGTCGCGCGTCGATGCCGGCCTGGCGCGGCGCATCGCCTGGGGCGCGAGCCCGCGCGGTTCGATCGCCCTCGAGCGCTGCGCACGTGCGCGGGCCTGGCTTGCCGGTCGCGACTTCGTCACCCCCGAGGACGTGCACGCGATCGCTCCGGATGTCCTGCGCCACCGGGTATTGCCCAGCTACGAGGCGACTGCCGAAGGCTGGGACGGCGACCGCCTGGTCGCCGAGCTGCTGCAGAAAGTGCCGCTCCCCTGACAGGCCGGACCGTGGTGAAGGCATCCATGCCCGTCTCCTCGACCGCCCCCACGCCGGAACCGGCCGGGGGCGGAACAGTCCCGACCCTGTCCGAACTGGTTGCGCTGCGCGCGGTGGCCGCCGCGCGGCGGCCGCCGCGGCGCGGTCGGATCGCGGGAGCGGGGCGGGCGCCGTCGACGGTGCGCGGTCGCGGCATGGAGTACGCGGAGTCGCGCGAGTACGCGCCGGGCGACGAGGTGCGCCACATCGACTGGCGCGTCACGGCGCGCAGCGGACGCCCGCACACGAAGATGTTCCAGTCCGAGCGCGAACGCCTGACCCTGGTCGTGGCCGACACCGCGCCGGCGCTGTATTTCGGCACCCGGGTGCGGTTCAAGTCGGTGCAGGCGGCGCGGGCGGCAGCCATCGCCACATGGCTCGGGGTGGGCGACGGCGACCGGGTCGCGGCGCTGCGCGGCAGCCGCGTCGAGCCTCCGGTACCCCCCGCCGGGGGACCGCGCGGGGCGCTGCGGGTGCTTGATGCGCTGGTGCGTTGGTATGCCCGCCGGCCCGATGCCGACGACGGGCTGGACGTGGCGCTTGAGCATGCGGAACGGCTGCTGCGGCCGGGCTCGCGCCTGCTGGTGGTGGCCGATCCGGCCAGCATCGCCGCCGTCCCCGCGCGGCGCTGGCCGGCGCTGGGCATGCACAGCCAGGTGGTGGTGCTG
>JAAYXJ010000277.1 GCA_012515985.1 Gammaproteobacteria bacterium | reverse complement strand
GTTCTTCTCGCTGCCGAAAG
Organism: Gammaproteobacteria bacterium; assembly: GCA_012515985.1. Taxonomy (GTDB): domain Bacteria; phylum Pseudomonadota; class Gammaproteobacteria; order Xanthomonadales; family Xanthomonadaceae; genus Luteimonas. The sequence goes on along the minus strand of JAAYXJ010000277.1, from coordinate 2,467 downwards.
CCAGCGCGGCCAGGTAGGAGGCCTTGACCTTGGCGGCCTCGTCGACGCCGGCGGGCACCCGGTGGACGAGCAGGTCAAGCAGGAACTGCTCCTCGCCGGCGGGCGGGTCCTTGAGCAGTTCGATCACGTCGGCGGTCTGCTGCGGCGACAGCGGCAGCGGGGGAATGCCAAGCGCGGCGCGCTCGTCGACGTGTTGGCGATAGGCTTCAAGCATGTGCGGGGAACTCCGGATGGGGGTGGAAAATGTCAGCGGGCCTTCGCGGCCCTGGGCACGACCAGCTGCAGTCCCTTGAACCAGTCGCGGTAAAAACGGTCGTCGTGGGTGATCAGGCCGTCGCATTGGAGCAGCGCATGCGCGCCCACCAGGAACGGGGCAATCGGCCGGGCCGGGGAACTGCCGCGCTGGCGCTGGCGGCGGTGCATTTCACCGGCCCGCAGCGCAGATTTGGCCTCGATCGCGCTGTAGCGGATGCCCATCTCCTCCAGCACCGCCAACACTTCGTCGCCGCCGCGCAGCGCGCTGCAGGTTTCGGCGAGCACCACGTCGCAGACCACCACCGGGCCCACGCTGAGGCTGCGGCGGAGGCTGTCCTCGGCGGCATCGGCCATGGGCCCGTCGGCCAGCAGGTCGACGAGCACGGGCGAATCAATGGCGATCATCCCCGCTTTCCAGCGGCCCGGCGGCCAGTGCCCGGGGCGCCCTCGCCTCCGGCGGGAGCGTCGAGCGCGAAGCGGCCCCGGGCGCGGGACACCGCATCGTCGACGTTTTTGCGCAGGATGATCCGTCCGTCCTCCAGCTCCACCTTGAGCACCGTGCCCTTGGTCAGGCCCAGCGCGTCGCGCACCGCCTTGGGGAGGGTGATCTGGCCGCGCTCGGCAACGGTGGCTTCCATGGACGGCTCCAAACGGCTGGGGGCGTCATTATACATACTTTTTTTTGCATACTTTCGTCCCCATACCCTTTCAGGCCAAGCCCGTTTCGCGCTTCCGTCACCGAAGCTGAACGGGAAACCCGTACACTGGCGCCAACGCCCCAAGCCAATCGCATTGCAGCCACAGGAGGTTCCACATGGCCGATTCTTTCGCCACGCAAGCCACATTCGAGGTCAACGGCAAGACCTATACCTATGCCAGCCTGCCGAAGCTCGGCGAGCGCTTCGACATCGCCCGCCTGCCCTTCTCGATGAAGATCCTGCTGGAGAATCTGCTCCGCAACGAGGACGGGGTGAGCGTGCAGCCCAAGCACATCGAGGCCGTGGCAAAGTGGGATCCGAAGGCCGATCCGGACACCGAGATCGCCTTCATGCCGGCCCGCGTGGTGCTGCAGGACTTCACCGGGGTGCCGTGCGTGGTGGACCTCGCGGCCATGCGCGATGCGGTGGTGAAGCTGGGCGGCCGGCCCGAGCAGATCAACCCGCAGATCCCCTCCGAACTGGTGATCGACCACTCGGTGCAGGTGGATGCCTTCGGCCGCAGCGAGGCGCTGGACATCAACGGCCGCATCGAGTTCGAACGCAACCGGGAGCGCTACGGATTCCTGCGCTGGGGCCAAAATGCGTTCCAGGACTTCAAGGTGGTACCGCCCAACACCGGCATCGTGCACCAGGTGAACCTGGAGCACCTGGCGCGGGTGGTGTTCGAGCGCGAGATCAACGGCACGCTGTGGGCGCTGCCCGACACCGTGTTCGGCACCGACTCGCACACCACCATGATCAACGGCATCGGCGTGCTGGGCTGGGGCGTGGGCGGCATCGAGGCCGAGGCGGCGATGCTGGACCAGCCCTCCTCCATGCTCATTCCCCAGGTCGTTGGCTTCAAGCTCACCGGCAAGCTGCCCGAAGGCGCCACCGCCACCGACCTGGTGCTGACCGTGACCGAGATGCTGCGCAAGCACGGGGTGGTGGGCAAGTTCGTCGAATTCTTCGGCGACGGCCTGCAGCACCTGCCGCTGGCCGACCGCGCCACCATCGGCAACATGTCGCCCGAGTACGGCGCCACCTGCGGCATCTTCCCGATTGACGCGGAGGCCATCAATTACCTGCGCCTCTCCGGCCGCAGCGAGGAACAGATCGCGCTGGTCGAAGCCTATGCGAAGGCCCAGGGCCTGTGGCACGAGCCCGGCGCGCCCGAACCGCAGTACTCGTCCGTGCTTGAACTGGACATGGGCACTGTGCAGCCCTCGCTGGCCGGCCCGCGACGCCCGCAGGACCGCGTCCTGCTGGGCGACATGAAGAAGAACTTCAACCAGAACGTGGAGCCGCTGGTCGCCCGGCGCGACGCCGAGCGCGACCGCCAGATCAACCGCTTCGAGAAGGACGGCGGCGACCAGCCGCAGGCCGAGCGCCTGGCGGCCAAGCCGGTGTCCACGATCTGCGTGGACAACTGCGACTACCAGATCCAGGATGGCACGGTGGTGATCACCGCGATCACCTCCTGCACCAACACCTCCAACCCGGCGGTGATGCTC
>JAAYXJ010000055.1 GCA_012515985.1 Gammaproteobacteria bacterium | reverse complement strand
TCCGGTCCAGCGGGATCTCCTCCTCCGGATCGCACTTCCACGGGTCGATCTCGTCGACGAAATACAGGAAGCGCAGCACTTGCCTGTCGGCGTCATAAAGCACGATGTAAAAGTTCTCGGCCGACATCAGCGAGCCCACCACCGCGTGGATGCGGGCGAGCATCTCGTCCATCTCGAGCTGCGATCCGGAAAGGTCCGAGATCGCATAGAGCGCCTGCTGCAGGCGCTCGGACTTGCGCAGGGCACGCACCTGCACCGCCGCCCGCTCTGCGCGCACGTAGGTGCCGATGAGTCCGGGAGCAAGCCGCTGCCACCGCTCCTGCACCGGCGGCGGCACCACCAGCGCGGGGTCCGCGGCAACCGCAACCCGGACCGCGCCGTCCTGCCACAGCAGCCCGAGGCCGTTCCCAGCCGGTGGGTCCACAGCCATCCCGAGGACCTGGCGCCGGGCATTCTCGCGCTGCTGGCGTCCGGGCAGGCCCGCGCAGGCCTCAACCGGCGTTGACGTCCCGTCGACCCACGCCAGCGAAAGCGCGGTCCCCGCCGGCAGCAGCGCTCCAAGCGCCTCGACCAGCGCGGCCGCTGCGTCCGCCCCCGCCATCATTTCTCGTGCTCCATCCACCGCCGCACCCGGTTCCCCTTCCCCTCCCCATGGTAACGGCTGTCCGCGCCGGAACAGGGCAAACGGCGGCTTCACCTTCCCGCGCACACCGCTTAACCTGCTCCGGGTGAGGTATCCCCCCGAGACCGTCCCCATGAGACGCCCCCCAGAATCGCCCGCCCCCCAGAATTTCGCCCGGGGCGACGGCGTTGACGCCGGACGGTTCCCACGCCGGCACTGGCCACTGACCCTGGGGCTCGCCCTCGGGTTGGCCCTGGTCGGCTGGGCGGCCTGGGAGCTGCGGCCCGGGCGCGATCCTGCACCGCCACCGGATGGCGACGCTTTACGGCAACCGGCATCCGCACCGTCGGCGCCTTCCACGGATCCGGTTGCGATTCCACCGGCTGCCAGCGAAGGAGCCGGCATCATCGTCGGCGAAGAACTGGACAACGAACCGCCGGCAACCGTCGATTCGCCGGAGGCCCGGCGTGCCTGGCTGGAGCGTATCCGCGAATTGCGCGACTCCGGCGACAGGGCGGCCGCGCAGGCGAGCCTGCTCGAGTACCGCCGCCGCTACCCCACGCTCGAACTGCCGGATGACCTGCAGGGGCTGCTTCCGGAATGACCCTGGATACGCTTGCCGCCCCCGCCTCGCACGAGATCGAGGTCAAGCACAGCCGCTTCCTTGCCCGCGCCGCGCCGGTGGCGGACCCGGACGCGGCCATGGCGTGGCTGGATTCGGTGAGCGTGCCGGACGCCACCCACAACTGCTGGGCCTGGCGCATAGGCGATGCCTATCGTTCCAGCGATGACGGCGAGCCGGCCGGCACCGCGGGGCGGCCGATCCTGGCCGCGATCGACGGGCAGGGTTTCGACCAGGTAGTGGTGGTGGTGACGCGCTGGTATGGCGGCATCAAGCTCGGGGCCGGCGGCCTGGTCCGGGCCTACGGCGGCGCCGCGGCGGAATGCCTGCGCCAGGCGCCGCGCAGCCCGCTGGTGGAATACGCCAGCGTCCACCTGCACGCGCCGTTCGAGGACCTGGGCGCGGTGCACGCCGCGCTGGACGGGTTCGAAGCACAGAAACTGGAGGAAGCCTTCGATGCCACCGGCGCGCGCTTCGAGCTGCGGCTGCCGGCCGATCGCGTTGAGGCGCTCAGGGTCCACCTGCGCGACGCGAGCCGGGACCGCATCCGCTTCGAGGACGCCTGAGGCGCGCAACTTCTACAATGGGCGGCTTGCGCCATGCACGGCGCCCCGCATCTTCCCAGCGAGGACATGAGCAGAGCCGCCGATACCGACCGCGCCGCAACCGCGCAGAACCCAGCACCTGCGAAGGCGAAGATCGGGGTCCTGCGGACGCTGGCGCCGTTCCTGGGCCGCCAGCGCGGCCTGGTGATCGCCTGGCTGGTGGCCCTGGCGGCGTCTTCTACCGCCACCCTGAGCCTGCCGGTGGCCGTGCGGCTGATGATCGACCGCGGCTTCAGCGATGCGGCCAACGTGAACCTGGCGTTCGCGGTGCTGTTCGCGGTGGCCCTGGCGCTGGCCCTGGCGACCGCGCTGCGGTTCTTCTTCGTGTCGCTCCTGGGCGAGCGGGTCATCGCCGACCTGCGCACCCGCCTCTACGGCCACCTGATGGGGCTGGACCAGGAGTTCTACGAGCGCAGCCGCAGCGGCGAGCTGGTCTCGCGCCTGTCCGCCGACACCGAGCTGCTGCGCGGGGTGATCAGCTCCGGAATGTCGGTGGCGTTGCGCAGCGTCATCACCGTGACCGGCGGGTTGGCGATGATGGTGGTGACCAGTCCGCGCCTGGCGGCCTGGACCCTGGTGGGGATCCCGGTGTTCGTGCTCCCGATCGTGCTGGGCGGCCGCAGCCTGCAGAAGATCTCCCGCGCCAGCCAGGACCGGGTCGCCGATGCCAATACGCTCGCGGCGGAAACCCTGGGCGCGATCCGCACCGTGCAGGCGCACGCGCGCGAGGTCTGGGAACGTTCGCGCTTCTCCGAAGCGGTGGCGCTGTCAGTCGCCACTGCGCGCCGGCGCATCGGCACCCAGGCCCTGGTGACCGCCGCGGCAATCACCCTGATCTTCGGCGCGATCACCATCGTGCTGTGGTCGGGCGCCCAGGACGTGGTAGCCGAGCGCATGAGCCCGGGCACCCTGGGCCAGTTCGTGCTCTATGCCCTGCTTGCCGGCGGCTCGGTCGGCGCGCTGGCCGAGGTATGGAACGAACTGCAGCGCGCGGCCGGCGGTATGGGCCGCATCAACGAACTGCTGGTGGAGACAGCGACCCTGCGTGCGCCGGAAAAACCACGCGCCCTCCCCTCACCCGTGCGTGGCGAGATCGTGATGGAGCACGTCCGCTTCCACTATCCCTCGCGACCCGATGCGCCCGCGCTTGCCGATTTCAACCTCCACGTGCGGCCCGGTGAAACCGTGGCGCTGGTGGGCCCCTCGGGCGCCGGCAAGAGCACCGTGCTCGGCCTGCTGCTGCGCTTCCACGACCCGCAGGCGGGCGCCGTGTGCATCGACGGCGTGGACGTGCGCGAGCTGGATCCGGCGGAGCTGCGCGGCCACATCGCACTGGTTCCACAGCAGCCCACCATCTTCGCCACCAGCGCGCGCGAGAACATCCGCTACGGCCGGCTGGAAGCCAGCGACCAGGAAGTGGAGGCAGCCGCGCGCATGGCCGAGGCGCACGAGTTCATCAGCGCCCTGCCCGCCGGTTACGACGAGCAGCTGGGCGAGCGCGGCACGCGGCTTTCCGGTGGCCAGCAGCAGCGCGTGGTGATCGCCCGCGCGCTGCTGCGCGATGCGCCGATCCTGCTGCTGGACGAAGCCACCTCCGCCCTTGATGCGCAGAGCGAGCGCGCGGTGCAGCACGCGCTGGAAAACCTGATGCGCGGGCGCACCACCCTGGTGATCGCGCACCGCCTGGCCACCGTGCTCAAGGCCGACCGCATCGTGGTCATGGACCAGGGGCGGATCGTGGCCGAAGGCACCCACGACCAGCTGCTGGAACAGGGCGGGCTCTACGCCGAGCTCGCCCGCCTCCAGTTCCTCTCGTGAACCCGGGCGGGGCAAGGCCCCGCCCTGCCATCACGCCGGCTCGAGCACCGCCAGCGGGATCCGGCCAATGCGCGCCTGCCATTCCCGCGGCCCGGTCTCGTGCACCGACTCGCCGCTGGAATCCACCGCCACCGTCACCGGCATGTCCTTGACCGTGAACTCGTGGATCGCCTCCATGCCCAGGTCCTCGAAGGCCACCACGCGCGCGGCCTTGATCGCTTTGGACACCAGGTAGGCGGAGCCGCCCACCGCCATCAGGTACACCGCGCCATGATCGCGGATGGCGGCAATGGCCTCCGGTCCGCGCTCGGCCTTGCCGACCATGCCGATCAGGCCGGTTTCCAGCATACGGCGGGTGAACTTGTCCATGCGGGTGGCCGTGGTGGGCCCGGCCGGCCCCACCGCCTCGTCGCGCACCGCATCCACCGGGCCGACGTAGTAGATGAAGCGGTTGCGGAAATCGACCGGGAGCGCCTCGCCGCGATCGAGCATGTCGACCAGGCGCTTGTGCGCGGCGTCGCGCCCAGTCAGGAGCTTGCCGCTCAGCAGCAGGGTTTCACCCGGCTTCCACGAGGCGACTTCCGCGGGGGTGATCGTGTCCAGGTCCACCCGGCGCCCCTTGGACGCGTCGTAGGTGAGCTTGGGCCAGTCCTCGAGCGAAGGCGGATCAAGCATCACCGCGCCGCTGCCATCCAGGGTGAAGTGCGCGTGCCGGGTGGCGGCGCAGTTGGGGATCATGGCCACCGGCAGGTTGGCGGCGTGGGTCGGGTAATCCCTGATCTTGATATCGAGCACGGTGGTGAGCCCGCCCAGCCCCTGCGCGCCAATGCCCAGCGCGTTGACCTTGTCGAAGATCTCCAGCCGCAGCTCCTCGAGCCGGTTCGACGGGCCGCGGGCCTTGAGATCGGTGATGTCGATCGGCTCCATCAGCGATTCCTTGGCCAGCAGCATCGCCTTCTCCGCGGTGCCGCCGATCCCGATCCCCAGCATGCCGGGCGGACACCAGCCCGCGCCCATGGTGGGCACCGTGCGCAGCACCCAGTCAACGATCGAGTCGGACGGGTTGAGCATGGCGAACCTGGCCTTGGCCTCCGAGCCACCGCCCTTGGCGGCCACGATCACGTCCACCTTGCCACCCGGCACCACCTTGAAGTTGACGATGGCCGGGGTGTTGTCGCCGGTGTTGCGGCGCGTTCCGGCCGGGTGGGCCAGCACGCTTGCGCGCAGCTTGTTCTCGGGCAGGTTGTAGGCCCGGCGCACGCCCTCATTGACCATGTCCTCCACGCCCATGGTCGCGTCGGGCCAGGTCACGTCCATGCCGATCTCGAGGAACACGGTGACGATGCCGGTGTCCTGGCAGATCGGGCGGTGCCCTTCGGCGCACATGCGCGAATTGATCAGGATCTGGGCCATGGCGTCCTTCGCCGCAGGGGATTCCTCGCGCTCGTACGCCGCAGCCAGGTTCCGGATGTAGTCCACCGGGTGGTAATAGCTGATGTACTGGAGGGCGTCGGCGATGGACTGGATGAAATCTTCCTGGCGGATCTGGGTCACGGCTTGGCTCTGCGGCTGGAGGGAAACAGCCATCCATTTTAAGTCTTCCCGCAGGGCCGGCGGGATCGGGCCCGCGGCAGTCATTTCCACGATTGATCGCGCCGTGACCTGGCGGGCCCCGCCGCGGCCGGAAAAGCCCGCGGGAGCTTTGGTATCGTCGACGGATGCACGACACGCTGCTGCTGTTCGGCGCCACCGGCGACCTGGCCCGGCGCTACCTGTTCCCCTCGCTGCGGCACCTGCTCCGCGACCGGCTGCTGCCCGCCGATATCCGCGTGGTCGCCGTCGGGCGCACCCGGCATGACGACGACGGGTTCAGGGAATGGCTGCGCGAGGCGCTCGGCACCGGCGAAGGAAGCGACGCCCGCGCCCTGGACGATCTGCTGCAGCGCACCCGCTACCACGCGGTGGACCTCAGCGATGGCCAGGCCATCGCCCGCGAACTTGGACAGTACGCCGACCGCCCGTCGGTGAGCTACCTGTCCATTCCCCCGCATCTGTTCGCCGACACCAGCCGGGGGCTGTACGCGGCCGGCCTGCTGGCGCCACCCTCGCGCCTGGTGCTGGAAAAACCGATGGGCCACGACCTGGAGTCGGCCAGGGAAATCAACGCCGTGTTGCGCGAAGCCCTGGACGAATCGCGGATCTTCCGCATCGACCATTACCTGGGCAAGGCGCCCGTGCAGAACCTGATGGCGCTGCGCCTGGGCAACACGCTGCTGGAAGCCGTCTGGCAGCACCAGTGGATCGAGTCGGTGGACATCATCGTTGCCGAGACCGGCGGGGTCGAGGGCCGCGAAGACTATTACGCCCGCTATGGCGCCCTGCGCGACATGGTCCAGAACCACATGCTGCAGCTGCTGGCGCTGATCGCGATGGAGCCGCCCGCCGCCCTGGATGCGGACACGGTCCGGGACGAGAAGCGCAAGGTGCTGCGGGCGTTGCGGCCGATGCCCCCCGAACAGGCGGCGCTGGACAGCGTGCGCGGCCGCTACGGCGAGGGGGTGGTCGAAGGCCGGGCCGTACCGGGCTTCGGGCACGCGGGCGACGTGGAAACCTTCGTCGCGGTACGCGCCTGGATCGACAACTGGCGCTGGTCGGGCGTGCCGTTCCGGCTGGTGACCGGCAAGCGCATGGCCTCGCGCATGACCGAGGTGGTGGTGACATTCCGGCCCGTATCGCACTGGCTGTTCGAGCGGCCGAGCGCCACGCGCGCCACCCCGAACCGGCTGCGGGTGCGCCTGCAGCCGGAAGAGACCATTGAACTCGGCCTGATGGGAAGCCTGGCCGCGCCCGAATGGAGCGCGACGGAACTGCGCCCGATGAGCCTGGACCTTTCCCTGTCCACCGCCCCCGCCCGCCGCATTGCCTACGAGCGGCTGTTGATCGATGCCCTCAAGGGCGACCAGACCCTGTTCGTCCGCGACGACGAGATCGAGGCCGCATGGCAGTGGATCGACAGCATCTGCGAGTCCTGGGCCCGGGCGGGACTTGGCACCCGGCCATATGCGGCCGGGTCCTGGGGGCCGGACGACGCCGCGCCCTTCCTCCCTCCCACCGTCTCCAACCACGGGGAGCGGGATTGATGGACGCCTCCCCGGTCCTCCTGGCGGACATCGGCGGCACCCATGCCCGCTTCGCGCTCGGGGACGCCTCAGCCGACATGCCGCTGCTGGACGACACCGTGCGCAAGTATCCGGTAACCGGATTCGCCTCGCTCGCCGACGCGGCCCGCGGGTACCTGCGCGAGACCGGCGCGCGCACGACGCGGGCGGTGTTTGCCGTGGCCGCGCGGATCGACGACGGCCAGGCGCGCATGACCAACCACCCCTGGGTGATCTCGCACGGGCGGCTGTGCCGCCAGCTCGACCTGGAACATGCGCTGCTGCTCAACGACTTCGCCGCCCAGGCAATGGCGATCCCCTTGCTGCGCGAAGGGGACTATGCACTCCTTGGCGGCGCATCCTGGGCGCCAGGGCGCGACACGGGCGACCGGATCCAGGCGGTGGTCGGCCCGGGCACCGGGCTGGGCGTGAGCGCGCTGGTGTCGCGTGGTGGCGAACTGTTCCCGCTCGAGACCGAAGGCGGGCACGTCAGCTTCCCGCCGGGCACGCCGGAGGAAGTGGCCATCCTCGAACGCCTGTCCGCGCACTTTGGCCGGGTGTCAACCGAACGCCTGGTGTGCGGGCCCGGCCTGGTCAACATCCATCGCGCCCTGGGCGAAATCAACGATGAGGACCCCGGACCGGTCACGCCACCCGACATCACCACCCGGGCCCGCGCCGGCGACCCGCTGTGCATGCGGGCGGTGGATGTGTTCTGCGCTGTGTTCGGCGCCATCGCCGGCGACCTGGTGTTGACCCTGGGCGCCTGGCAGGGCGTGTTCCTGACCGGGGGCATGGTCCCGGCGATGCTGGCGGAACTGCAGCATTCGGGCTTTCGCCAGCGTTTCGAGCACAAGGGCCGCTTTTCCCCTGCCATGGCGCGGGTGCCCACCGTCGCGGTGCTGCACCCGGAGCCCGGGCTGCTCGGGGCCGCGGCCATCGCGAGCCGCGAACCCTGGAGGCAGGACGGATGAGCAAGCCCAGCGTCCAACCGCCCGGCCTGTCCGGCCGCATGCGCCTGTACAGCTACGATTCCCCCACCCAATGGGCCTGGGGCGCGGCCGTCTCGCTGGCCGCAGCACTCGGCCGCAGCCTGGATGCCCGACCGCGCGCGCGGTTGCTCCTGTCGGGCGGCGGCACCCCCGGCCCCGTATATCGGGCCCTGGCGAAGGCACCGCTGGAGTGGAACCGCGTCGACGTGGGACTGGTGGACGAGCGCTGGCTGCACCCCAACGACCCCGACAGCAATGCCCGCCTGGTCCGCGACACCCTGCTCGCCCACAAGGCCGCCGGTGCCCGGTTCGAAACGCTCACGCAGCCGGGCCGCAGCATCGAGCAGGCGGTGGCGACCGCCAACATGCACGCGCGCAGTCCGGCCGACGTGGTGGTGCTGGGGATGGGGGATGATGGGCACACGGCGTCGCTGTTCCCGCGCATGATGGGACTGGAACAGGCCCTGGCCTCTCCCGCCGCCTATGTTGCGGTCGACGCGAGCGGCTGCCCCGGCGCCGGGGCCTGGCCACGCCGGATCAGCCTGACCCCGGCCGGCCTGCTGCCCGCCCACACCCGGGTGCTGCTGATCCGCGGCGAGCGCAAGCGCGCCCTGTTCGACAGGGTCGTGGCGGGCGACGATCCCCTGGAGTTCCCGGTCCGGATTGCCCTGTTGACCCCCGGCGCGTTGCTCCAGGTCCACTGGTGCCCATGAGGAATCAGCCGCGCACGGGCTGCAGGCGATAGTCATCCCGCCACCAGAGCCGGGCATGGGCGGCGAACCAGGCCACAAGCAGGACCCCGAGATGCCATTCGAACACGTTTTCGAGCCGGTCCTGCAGCTCGCTGCCGCTGATCAGCGCCGCCAACGCGACATGGAGCAGCCCCAGCGCCAGCATCGCCACGCAGATGACGGGCATTGCGCGCCGGGCAACCGGATCCACCGGTCCGGTGAGGCGGGCCCGGCGCAGGAACAGGAGCTGGGCCAGGTAGCTGCAGCCGAAGTACACCACCACGCCGTGGCGCCGGAGGAACCGGTAGATTTCCCCCTCGGTGCCCAGGAACGTGGCGTACACCGCCAGAGCCAGCGCGGCGACGGCACCGAGCACGATCATCATGCGGCCGCTGCCTCCACGCAGCTGCAGCCAGCGCCCGGCCAGCCACCAGTGCAGGAACACCAGCAGCGCGCAAGGCAGCACCAGCAGCCGGAACAGGTGGTTGCCCAGCCCGTGCCGCGCCGCCCGGCTGATCGAGGTACACCCTTCCAGGTACGGTATGCAGGATTCGATGTGGCCATCCCGTATCGACAGCCACCATGCCAGGTGCGTGGCAACCACGAGCGCCGCGACGATCGCCAGGGGCAGCGGCCAGATCGGGAAAGCGTTTCGCTGCATGGGGCCAGCGTATCGCACGGGCGGCGCCGCGCCACTGCCGATGAACTGCAGCCGCCGGCAGCACCGTGGAACGCTGGACAGCGGCCTGCCCAGCCCTTACCCTGACCGCCTGTAGCCATGCTCTGGCAAGCAGCGGCCATCGCTCATCCACGCGGGTATCGCTGCCAACTGCCGGCCATGTCCGCGCCTCAGCAAATCCCCCGGATCGCCGCACGCGGCTGCGATCGCCGGTATGTGCCGTGCCACGGGCAGTCCTTCGCAGCCCTGCCGGGCCGCTCCCCTGCGGCCGGCACGCTGCCCGGGACCGGGCCGCGCAACGTTGCCGCAACCGCTTTTCGCTGCTGGCCCGGAGGGGGCCGCAACCCATGACACAACCCGGAACAGATGCTTCCAGCACCGTTGGAAACGCGCAGCCCATGAACGCAGCCCCGCAGCAGCAGGAAATGCCGCTGGCGATGGTCCACGGGCAGCCGGTGTTGCAGATCCCCCAGGACCTGTACATCCCGCCCGATGCGCTGGAAGTGATCCTGGAGGCATTCGAGGGACCGCTGGACCTGCTGCTGTACCTGATCCGGCGGCAGAACCTCGACATCCTCGACATCCCGGTTGCGGAGATCACCCGCCAGTACGTGGATTACATCGAGGTGATGCAGGAGCTGCGCTTCGAATTGGCCGCCGAATACCTGGTGATGGCCGCGATCCTGGCCGAGGTGAAGTCGCGCATGCTGCTGCCGCGGCCGGTGACCGAGGACGGGGAGGAAGACGATCCCCGCGCCGACCTGGTGCGCCGGCTGCAGGAGTACGAGCGCTTCAAGCAGGCGGCCGAGGACATCGACGCCCTGCCCCGCATGGATCGCGACACCAGCCCGGTGTCGGTCCACGTGCCCGACCGCGCCGCGATCCGGCAGCCGCCGCAGGTCGAACTGCGCGAAATGCTGCTGGCGCTGCACGATGTGCTCAAGCGCGCCGAGCTGTTCAGCGGGCACGCCATCAAGCGCGACGCCCTGAGCGTGCGCCAGCGCATGGGCGATGTGCTGACCCGGCTCGATGACGGCGCGTTCCACCGCTTCGAGACCCTCTTCGAGCCGCGCGAGGGGAAGCTGGGCGTGGTCGTGACCCTGCTGGCCCTGCTGGAACTGGCCAAGGAACGGCTGCTGGACATCGTCCAGGAGCAGCCGGACGACGCCGACCCCACGACCCCGCCGGCGCCGATCTGGATCAAGTCGCTGGCCACCCGCGACGGCGATGCCCCGCTGGAGCTTTCCAGCGAATTCGACGACGCGCCCCCCGCCAACGACCAGTAGCCGGCGGTCCGCGACAAGGCGGCGCCATGCCCATGCCCATGCCCAACACCGACACTGACCCCAGATGGACCAGACACTGATCAACCGCATCGTCGAGGCCGCCCTGCTCGCCGCGAGCCAGCCGCTGAGCGTGGGCCAGCTGCGCGGGCTGTTCACGCTCGATGACCCGGCGCCGGAGGACGGCATCGAGAAGGCGCTCGAGGCCCTGCAGGCGGATTGCGAAGGACGCGGCATCGAGCTGGTCCAGGTGGCGTCCGGATGGCGCTACCAGGTGAAGTCCGAGGTGCACCAGTGGGTCACCCGGCTGTGGACGGAACGGCAGACCAGGTACACCCGCGCCACCCTGGAAACCCTCGCCCTGATCGCCTATCGCCAGCCGATCACCCGCGGCGAGATCGAGCAGGTGCGCGGGGTGGCGGTGAACAGCAACATCATCAAGGCCCTGGAGGAGCGCGAATGGATCCGCGTCGTCGGCCACCGCGACGTGCCCGGCCGCCCCGAGCTGCTGGGCACGACCAAGGCGTTCCTGGACTACTTCGGGCTCAAGCGGCTTGATGAGCTGCCGCCGCTGTCCGAACTCAAGGAGTTCGGCGACCTGGAGCCACAGCTCGACCTGGGCGACGAGGCCGGGACGGACCCTGCGGAGCCGCCCGGCGGCGGGGAACAGCCGGACCATCCGCAGGCGGTCGGCGACATCCCGCTCGATGCCGGCAACGAAGCGTCCGGATCCGGCAACCAGCAAGACCAGCATCAAACCCCACAGGACAACGAACCCGCCCTCGCCGTGGACGGCGACAGCGACCGGAGCAACCAATGACAGACAGCAACACCCCCGCCCCCAGGGGCACCCGCAAGCTCACCCTCAAGCGCGGCGGCGACAGCGCCGGCCCGCGGCTGGAGGAGCGCCTGCACAAGGTCCTGGCCCAGGCCGGGCTGGGTTCGCGGCGCGCGCTCGAGCAGCGCATCGCCGACGGCCTGGTCAAGGTCAACGGCGAGACCGCCCAGGTGGGCATGAGCGTGGGCGGCGGCGACCGCATCGAACTGGATGGCAAGACCTTCGTCGCCACCGCCCTGACCGAACCTGCCCGCGTGCTGATCTACAACAAGCCCGAGGGCGAGGTCACCACCCGCGAGGATCCCGAGGGCCGGCCGACCATCTTCGATTCCCTGCCTGCGCTCAAGGGCGCGCGCTGGATCGCCGTGGGCCGCCTGGACATCAACACCACCGGCCTGCTGCTGCTCACCACCGATGGCGAGCTGGCCAATGCGATGATGCATCCCTCCTACGAGGTCGAACGCGAATACGTATGCCGCGTGCGGGCTCCGGAGGGCGAGGAAGAGGTGTCCGAGAAGATCGTCGACCGCCTCCGCCGCGGCGTGGCGCTGGAGGATGGCCCGGCGAAGTTCGATGAGATCGAGCGCATCGGCGGCACCGATTCGCACGACTGGTTCCGCGTGGTCGTCACCGAGGGCCGCAACCGCGAGGTCCGCCGCCTGTGGGAATCGCAGGGTTGCCAGGTCAGCCGCCTCAAGCGGGTGCGCTATGGCCAGGTCTCCCTGCCCCAGCCGCTGTTGCGCGGCCAGTCCCAGGAGCTGCCGCCCGCGCAGGTCGAGGCACTGCGGCGCGAACTCAAGCTCGAGGAAGGCCCGCCGCCGGCGCTGACCCTCCAGCCCGTGATCGGTCAGCGCCGGGCGGCGAAGTCCACGCTGCACGTGGGCGGACAGCACCGCTCCAACGGATACGTGGGCGGCCACACTACGGCCGACGAGGGTCGCGAACTGCGCCGCTTCGACAGCTTTCGCGAGGACCGTGGCCGCCGCGGCCAGCGCAAGCCGCACGGCGGGCTCACTGTCAGCGGGGAAGCCGCCGCCAAGCAGTCCAACCGCCCGTTGAAGCAGCGCAAGGACAAGCGCGCCCTGCCGGACGGCAACCCGGCGGCGTTCCGCAGCTGGTACGTGCCCGATGGCGTAGACACGGGCCCCAGTGGCCACCGTAACGCCGACGGCCGCGGACCGAAGAAGCCGCGTGGGGGCAAGAAACCCGGCCAGGGCCGGCCGCAGGGCAAGGGTCCCGGCCCGGCCAGGAAGCGGGGAGCATCACGCCCGTACGGACATCCCGACAGCGCCCCGAGCTTTCCTTCCGACCACGCCACCCCCGGCGGGCGTCCGGCCGGCCCGCGGGGTCCCCGTCCCGGTGGGCGCCGCGGCGCCCCGCGCGGCCCCCGCGGCGGGGGCCGCTGATCCGGTCAGCGCACCGGATCGAGCCGGCGCACCTCGCGGATGCGGTCGAGCCAGATCCAGCGCAGCTGTGAGGGATCGGCGGCGTCGTCGATCCTCAGCAGGCCGTTGACGCCTTCCTGACCGTCCGGGTCGATGAAGGTCTGTACGGTGGGGCGCACGGCCACCGTGCCCACCATGGTGCTGTCGTCGTCCAGCACAAGCTCGACCCGCGCCTGGTCGGGCAACTGCGTCACCAGCATCTCCAGGTGGGCGATTTCCGCGTCTGAAATGCAGACCCGCTCGGCGGTCCGGGTCATGGCGTCCTCCTCGGCTCCGTCCCGCCGTCCAGCAGCCTGTTGGTGAGCGATTCGATCAGATCGATCGGCAGCGGGAACACGATGGTCGAACTCTTGTCACCGGCAATCTCGGTCAGCGTGGACAGGTAGCGCAGCTGGATCGCGCGCGCGTCCTGGCCCATCAGTTTGGCCGCCTCCACCAGCTTCTCGGCGGCCTGCGACTCGCCTTCCGCGTGGATGATCTTGGCCCGGCGCTGGCGTTCGGCCTCGGCCTGGCGGGCAATGGCGCGGACCATGGTCTCGTCGATGTCCACGTCCTTGATCTCGACGTTGGCCACCTTGATGCCCCAGGCGTCGGTCTGTTCGTCAAGGATGGCCCGGATCTGCCCGTTGAGCTTGTCGCGCTCGGCCAGCATTTCGTCCAGGTCGTGCTGTCCCAGCACCGAGCGCAGCGTGGTCTGGGCCAGCTGGCTGGTTGCGTCGTAATAGCGTTCGACGTTGATGATGGCCTTCTGCGGGTCCACGACCCGGAAGTACACCACCGCGTTGACCTTGACCGAGACGTTGTCGCGCGAGATCAGGTCCTGCGGCGGGATGTCCATGACGATGGTGCGCATGTCCACCCGTTCCATGGTCTGCAGCACCGGGATGAGCAGCATCAGGCCCGGTCCCTTGACCTTCCAGAAGCGGCCGAGCTGGAACACCACGGCGCGCTCGTACTCGCGCAGGATCTTGATTGCGCTGAACAGCGCCATCGCGATCGCGATCAGGATCGGCAGGGAGAACATGGTGAAGCTCATCGGCTTGCCTCCGGGGAATGACTGATCGGTTCGGGTGGCTGGCCCGGCAGCGGCTCAACCTGAAGGACCAGGCCGTCGCGCGAAAGCACGCGCACCCGCTGGCTGGCCCGCAGTGGCTGGTCGGACGCGGCCTGCCAGAGCTCGCCGCGGATGCGCACCTGCGCACGGTCGCCCTGCACCATGGCCACGACCGCCTCGTGTCCCGGCATCTCCTCCGCGCCGCCGCGCACCGGCCGCCCCCGCGCGCGCAGCGCCAGCCAGATCGCGAACGTGAAGCCCCCGGCCAGGGCAAGGCCTATGCCCGCGATGAGCCAGTTGGAGACGCCAAAGCCCGGCACCTCGTCGAAGAGCATCACCGAGCCGAACACCAGGGCCACGAGGCCGCCGATGCCAAGCACCCCGAACGTGGGCGTCGTGAGTTCAACCACCATCAATATGATCCCCAGGGCCATCAGGGCCAGGCCGGCGTAGTTCACCGGCAGCACCTGCAGCGCGTACAGCCCAAGCAGCAGCGAGATCGCACCC
Organism: Gammaproteobacteria bacterium; assembly: GCA_012515985.1. Classification (GTDB taxonomy): domain Bacteria; phylum Pseudomonadota; class Gammaproteobacteria; order Xanthomonadales; family Xanthomonadaceae; genus Luteimonas. The sequence goes on along the minus strand of JAAYXJ010000055.1, from coordinate 11,271 downwards.
ACCACGCCGGGCAGGATCGCGCCCGGGCTGTAGCCCTCGAGCAGCAGGCCATACATGCCCACCAGCAGCAGGATGTAGGCGAAGGTGGGGTTGGTCAGGACGGTGAGCAGCTGCACCCGCCAGCCGGGTTCGATGAGCGTCACGGTCCGCCCGGCCACATCCAGGCGCAGCGTCTCCCCGGCGATCGTCACCTCGCGTCCGTGCGCCTGTTCAAGCAGCGAATCCAGGTCCGGGGCCACGACTTCCACCACTCCGCGCTCGAGCGCTTCGCCAGCGGTCAGGGTCGCCGCCTCGCGAACGGCCTCGTCGGCGAACTGCAGGTCGCGACCACGCAGCGTGGCGAGGCTGCGCAGGTAGGCCACCGAATCGTTCAGCGCCTTGCGCTCGGCGGCGCTGCCGCCGCCGCGCTGCGCCGGCGCGATATCTTCATCTTCCTGCCCGGCTTCATCACCGTTTCCGCCGCTGTCATCCGGTTCCCCGTCGCCCGGACGGGCCCGGCCCAGGGACACCGGTGTCGCTGCCCCGAGCGACGTCGCCGGCGCCATTGCGGCCACGTGGCTGGCATAGACGATGTAGGTGCCGGCGCTGGCGGCGCGGGCACCGTTGGGCGCCACCCAGGCAATGACCGGAACCGGCGAGGCGAGGATCTCCCGGTTTATGTCGCGCGTGGCGACATCAAGCCCGCCGGGCGTGTCGATCCGCAGCACCAGCGCGTGGGCGCCCTCGCCCTGGGCCTGGTCGATGCCGTTGCGCACGAGGTCATGCGTGGCAGGGCCGATGCCGCCCTTGATGTCGAGCATGAGCACGCCGCCGCCCGCGGCGGTTTCCTGCGCATACGCTTGCCCGCCGCCGGACTGCGGCAATACCGTGGCCAGCACCAGCCCGAGCGCGCACAGCAGCAGGCATGTGATGGTCCTGTCGGTCATGGCCATGGTGGCGATCCCCTGGCGGGACGATCATTCATGCGGACAGTAAACATGCCCTCCCGTAAACGGGTTGGCAACGCAGGGCGCGGGCCGTGGAGCTTTCAGCCCAGCTCGAAACGGTCGCCATCAAGCATGGCCGGGAAGCGCTCGCGATGCGCGGCGAGTTCTGCGGCCAGCAGGGTGGTGGTGCTGACGACTTCGTTCGCGCCGCATTCGCTGGCCGGATCACCAACGAAATCAATGACGGCGCTGTCGCCGGAGTAGCTGATGTCGTTGCCGTCCGTGCCGACGCGGTTGAGGCCCGCCACGTAGCAGAGGTTCTCGATGGCGCGCGCGCGCAGGAGGGTCTTCCACGCGTAGGCGCGCGCGGCGGGCCAGTTGGCGACGAAGATCTGCAGGTCGAAGTCGAGGCCGCCGGGGCGTTCGACGTCGTAGCGGTTGCGGCAGAAGACCGGGAAACGCAGGTCGTAGCAGACCAGCGGGCAGATCCGCCAGCCCTTCCATTCGACGGTCAGGCGGTCGCGCCCGGGGGCGTAGCGTTCGTGTTCGTTGGCGTAGCGGAACAAGTGGCGCTTGTCGTAGTGCTGGACGCTGCCGTCGGGGGTGACCCAGAGCATGCGGTTGAAGACCTTGTCGCCTTCGCGGATCTGCACGCTTCCGGTGATGGCGGCATCGGTGGCGGCGGCGTGTTCGCGCATCCAGGCCAGGGTGGGGCCATCCATGGTTTCGGCATCTTCGATGGCGTCGTTGGAGAAGCCGCTGGTGAAGGTTTCCGGAAGGATGACGAGGTCGGTGATGCCGCGCAGGGGCGAGACGAGGTCGCCGTAGTATTCGCGGTTGCCGGCGGGATCGTGCCAGCGGGTCTCTCCCTGGACCAGGGAAATGCGCAGATTGTCCATGTTCCCAATCCTACCCGGTTCGGTTGGGAGGTGGATCGATTGATCCTGCGATCCGTGGCTGGGATTCGCGGGTTCTGGGGTTGTCCGGTTTTGGTTCGTGGGCTTTGGGCCGACGCCGCGCCCTGGCGGCGGGGGTATCGCTCTTCGCGCGGCGGGACGTCCTGTCCCGACGCGCGCGCAATACATCCATGTATTGCTTGTCGCGATACCCCCGCCGCCAGGGCACGGCTCACTCCAACGGCGATGTCTGCCGATTCTTCTGTGGGAGCGCGTTATGCGCGCGAAACCGCACCTCTGCTGCGACGCGGGAATCCGGCTGGATCGATGCGGGGATCAGAGGCTCCTGAGGCGCTCGATGGCGGCGTCCAGGGTTGCTTCGTTCTTGGCGAAGCAGAGGCGGGCCAGGCGCTGGCCGGGTGGCGGGGATTCGTAGAAGGGTGAAAGCGGGATCGCCGCCACGCCGTGTTCGATGGTGAGCCAGCGGCAGAATTCGGCGTCATCCAGGTCGCTGACGGCGGAGTAATCCACCAGCTGGAAATAGCCGCCGGGGACATCCAGCGGGACCAGCCGGGTTTCCAGCAGCTGCTCGCGGAAGCGGTCGCGCTTTTCCTGGTAGAAGGCGCCGAGCTGTTCGTCGTGTCCGGGTTCGGCCTGGAGCATTTCGGCGAAGGCGTGCTGGGCGGGGCCGAAGGTGCAGAAGACGTTGTACTGGTGGACCTTGCGCAGTTCTGCCGAGAGCGCCGGCGGGGCGATGCAGTAGCCAACCTTCCAGCCGGTGCAGTGGTAGGTCTTGCCGAAGCTGGAGATAACGAACGCGCGCTCGCGCAGGGCCGGATGGCGCAGGGCGGATTCGTGGCGGCGGCCGTCGAAGACGATGTGTTCGTAGACTTCGTCCGACAGCAGCCAGATGCCGGTGCCTTCCAGCAGTTCCGCGAGCTGGCGCACGTCCTCCGCGCCGAGCATGGCGCCCGAGGGGTTGTGCGGGGTGTTGATCACCAACATCCGGGTGCGCGGGGTGACCGCGGCGCGGATGCGGTCCCAGTCGAGGGCGAAGTTTCGCGGATCCAGCGGGACGTGGACGGCGCGGGCGCCGGCCAGGGCGACGGCCGGGTCGTAGCAATCGTAGGCGGGGTCGAGGACGATGACTTCTTCCCCGGCGCGCACCACCGCGTGGATGGCGTTGAAGATGGCTTCGGTGGCGCCGCTGGTGACGGTGATCTCGGCGCCCGGGTCGACGGCCACGCCGTACACGCGCTGGACCTTTTCCGCGATCGCCTCGCGCAGGGCCGGGATGCCGGTCATGGGCGCGTACTGGTTGTGCCCCTGGCGCATGGCGCGGTCCAGGGCATCCACCAGCCGGGGCGGGACGTCGAAGTCGGGGAAGCCCTGGCCCAGGTTGACCGCGCCGTGCTCGGCGGCCAGCTGGGACATGACCGTGAAAATGGTGGTGCCGACCTGCGGCAGCTTGCTTTGGAGGTCCATGCGGCGAGTGTACCTGCGCCATTCCGGCCGGCCGACTGGATACAATGTCCCGATCCCTTCGCTGGCCCGTCCGGGCCGTGCCAGGAGCCGGATGCTCGACCAGCCACCTCCCACGCCGCTGCTGCGCGCGCGCGGCCTGCGCTTCACGCGCAACGACAACCCGGTGTTCGGCCCGCTCGACTTCGCGGTCGAGGGCGGCGAGGCGCTGCTGGTGCGCGGCGGGAACGGTTCGGGCAAGACCACGCTGCTGCGGGTGCTGGCCGGGCTGCTGCGCGCCGACGCGGGCGAAATCGAGATCGACGGGCTGCCCACGCGGCCGCAGCTGCGCTCGCAGGCGATGGCCTACCTGGGCCACCTGCCGGCGTTGAAGTCGGACCTCGCGGTGCTGGAAAACCTGCAGTTCCTGTGCGGCCTGCACGGTCGCCGGCGTGGCCAGGCCCCGGAAGCGGCGCTGGCGATGGTGGGCCTGGCCGGCTTCGAGGACACGCCGGTGCGGCAGCTGTCCGCGGGACAGAAAAAGCGGCTGTCCCTTGCACGCATCTGGCTCTCGCCCGTGCCCCTGTGGCTGCTTGACGAGCCCTACGCCAACCTGGACCTGGGCGGGATCGAGCTGGTGAACCGGCTGGTGCAGGCCCACCTGCGCAACGGTGGCGCCGCGCTGGTGACCACCCATGGCGCCTACGCCGCCCCACCGGTGCGCACCCGCGAACTCGTGCTCGGCGGCCCGGTCGAGCCGGTGCCTGCGCCGTGACCAGGCCGGGGCTGCTCAGGACCGGCGCCGCGCTCGCCCTGCGCGACCTGCGTCTGCTGTGGCGCCGGCGCGGGGATGCCCTGCAGCCGGCGCTGTTCGCGGTGCTGGTGGTGGTTCTTTTTTCCCTGGCATTGGGCGGCGAAGCCGAATTGATGGCGCAGGTGGCCGCCGCGGTGCTGTGGGTGGCGGTGCTGCTCTCCGGCCTGCTGGCGCTGGATACCCTGTTCCGCGGCGACGCCGAGGACGGCTCGCTGGAACAGTGGATGCTGGCCCCGGTGCCGCTGGCGTGGCTGGTGCTGGTGCGCACCGCGATGCACTGGGCCACCACCGCCCTGCCCCTGCTGCTCGCCGCCCCGCTGCTGGCTGAACTCCTGCAGCTGCCCAGGGTCCAATTGCCGACCCTGCTGGCCGCGCTGGCGCTGGGCACCCCGCTGCTGAGCCTGATCGGCGCGGTGGTGGCAGCGCTGACCGTGGGCATGCGCCGGTCCGGTATCCTGTTGGCCCTGCTGGCGCTCCCGCTTTATGTCCCGGTGCTGGTGTTCGGCGCCGGCAGCGTCGCGCTCGCAACCCAGGGCCTGGACCCGATGGGCGGGTTGCTGCTGCTGGGCGCCGGGCTGGTGGTGGCCCTGGTGCTGGCGCCTGTCGTCGCCGCCACCGCGATCCGGATCGCGCTCAACTGACTTGCCGCCTGAAGAATGAATCCCGTCCTCCGCTGGTTCCACCAACTCGGCTCACCCCCGTACTTCGACCGTTTCGCAGCCCGCTGGGCGCCCTGGGGCTATGGCCTGGGCCTGCTGATCATGGGCGTGGGCATCTACCTGGCGCTGTTCTCGGTGCCACCGGACTACCAGCAGGGCGACAGCTTCCGGATCCTGTACATCCATGTGCCGGCGGCCTGGATGAGCCTGCTGGTGTACGTCCTGATGGCGCTCTACGCCGCGATCGCGCTGATCTGGCGGATCAAGCTGTGCGAGATCCTCGCCATGGCCTGCGCCCCGATCGGCGCGGCGTTCACCCTCATCACCCTGGCCACCGGCAGCATCTGGGGCAAGCCGATGTGGGGCACCTGGTGGGACTGGGACCCGCGCCTGACCACCCAGCTCATCCTGTTCTTCATGTACCTGGGCGTGATCGGCCTGTACCACGCCATCGACGACCGCCGCGCCGCCGCGCGGGTGGCCGCGCTGCTGGCGATCGTCGGCGTGGCGCTGGTGCCGGTCATCCGCTATTCGGTGGTGTGGTGGGACAACACGCTGCACCAGGGCCAGACCGTCAGCGTGTTCGGCGAATCGAAACTGCACGCGAGCATGCTGCCGCCGCTGGTGTGGATGGTGATCGGCACCAAGTTCTGGTTTGCCGGCTCGCTGCTGGCGCGGGCCCGCGCGGACAACCTGTACCGCGAGGCCGGGAAAGAGTGGGTGCGCAAGCTCGCAACGGAAAAGCAGCGTTCAGGTTCGGCATGACTGAAATCAAGAAGCCGGGGCCGGAACCTGCGAAAATGGGGCATGCCTGAGATGACCTACGCCGGCTACGTCCTGGCCGCCTACCTGGTGTTCGCCGTGGTGATGCTGTGGGACTTCGTCGCCCCGCGCATCCGGACCCGCCAGATCCTTCGCGCGGCCCGGCTGCTGGCCGCCCGCCGCGCCGCGGCCGCCGCACAATCGGAGTTCCCCCCGCAATGAATCCAACCCGCCGCCGCCGCCTCTGGTTCGTGCTGGCCCTGGTGGCCGCCGCCACCCTCGCCACCTCGCTGGTGGTGATGGCCCTGCAGCGCAACGTCGCCTACCTCTACACCCCCGCGGAAATCCTCGACGGCCGCGCCGGCGAGGCCGTGGCCTCCGGCCAGGCGCGCTTCCGGCTGGGCGGCATGGTGGCCAAGGGCACCTTTGAGCGCGCCGCCGGATCAATGGACGCGCACTTCATGGTCACCGACGGCGACGCCCAGGTCCCGGTGGTGTACACCGGCATCCTTCCCGACCTGTTCCGCGAGGACCAGGCCGTGGTGGCCACCGGCCGCATGCAGGACGGCAAGTTCGTCGCCGAGCAGGTGCTGGCCCGCCACGACGAGACCTACGTGCCCAAGGAAGTCGCCGACAAGATGGGGCTTGCGCACGAGAAGTACGGCGTGGAGACGCCGGCCGACGGGGCCACGCGCCAGTGATGCTGCATGCCGGGCACCTGGCCCGCCGCGCAGGGGGTCGTCGCGATGCTGCCTGAAATCGGACAGGTCGCCCTGCTCCTGGCCCTGGTCGCCGCCCTGGTGCAGGTAATCATGCCGCTGGCCGGCGCCCACCGTGGCAACGAGGCCTGGATGGCGCTCGCGCGCCCGGCATCGTGGCTGCAGCTGGGGATGGTCGCGATCGCCTACGCGATCCTCACCTGGGCTTTCATCCAGAGCGACTTCTCGGTGCGCTACGTGGCCGAGAACTCCAACACCCTGCTGCCGGCCATCTACCGCATCACCGCGGTCTGGGGCGGGCACGAGGGGTCGCTGCTGCTGTGGATGCTGATCATCGCCATCTGGAACTCGGCCGTCGCGCACTGGTCGCGCTCGCTCCCGCCGCGGGTCACCGCGCGGGTGCTGGGCGTGATGGGCGCGGTGTCGCTGGGGTTCCTGGCGTTCATGATCTTCACCAGCAACCCGTTCGACCGCCTGCTGCCCGCGCCACTGGAGGGCCGCGACCTCAACCCGCTGCTGCAGGACCCGGGGATGATCGTGCACCCGCCGCTGCTGTACGTGGGCTATGCCGGCTTCGTGGTGCCGTTCGCCTTCGCCATCGCGGCCCTGCTCGACGGCAAGGTGGACGCGCGCTGGCTGCGCTGGACCCGGCCCTGGACCAACGTGGCCTGGGCGTTTTTGACCATGGGCATCATGCTCGGCTCCTGGTGGGCGTACTCCGAGCTGGGCTGGGGCGGCTGGTGGTTCTGGGACCCGGTGGAGAACGCCAGTTTCATGCCGTGGCTGGCCGGGGCGGCGCTGATCCACTCGCAGGCGGTGACCGAGAAGCGCGGCAGCTTCCACGGCTGGACCCTGCTGCTGGCGATCGCGACGTTCTCGCTGTCGCTGCTGGGCGCGTTCCTGGTGCGGTCCGGCGTGCTGACCAGCGTGCACACCTTTGCCGCCGATCCCTCCCGCGGGCTGTTCATCCTGCTGTTCCTGGGCATCGTGGTGGGCGCCTCGCTGCTGCTGTACGCGCTGCGCGCGCCGGACAACGAGTCCGGCAGGCCGTTCGCCGGCGCCTCGCGCGAGACCCTGCTGCTGGTCAACAACCTGCTGCTGGTCGCCGCCACCGCGATGGTCCTGCTGGGCACCCTGTATCCGCTGCTCGCCGATGCCCTGGGCATGGGCAAGATCTCGGTCGGGCCACCCTACTTCGGGCTGCTCTTCATCATCCTGATGACCCCGCTGGTGGTCCTGGTGCCGTTCGGCCCGCTGACCCGCTGGCAGCGCGAGGAACCCTCCAGGCCGCTGCGGATGCTCGCGCCCTGGGCAGTGCTGGCGCTGGTGGTGGGTGCCGTCGCGTTCTTCCGCGCTCCGCACTCGCAGCTGAAGGTGGCCGCAGCGGTGGCGGCCGGTGTCTGGGTGGGCTTTGGCACCCTGCGCTTCGCCTGGTCGCGACTGCGGTCGGCCAGCGGGCGCATGAGCCCCGAGATGTGGGGCATGGTGCTCGGGCACCTGGGCATCGCGGTGTTCGTGGTCGGCGCGCTGGTGGTCGGCGCGCTGGACGCCGAGCGCGAGGTGGCCCTGGCCCCGGGCCAGACGCTGGAAGTCGGGCGCCACCAGTTCCGCTTCGAGGGCGTGGAGCGCGTTCAGGGTCCGAATTACCTCGCCGACCGGGGGAGCGTGATGTACCTGCGCGACGGCCGGGAGGTGCGCATGCTGCACCCGGAGAAGCGGCACTTCGCCAGCGGCGGCCAGATCATGACCAAGGCGGCGATCCATCCGAGTCCGTTCGTGGACGTCTATGCCGCGCTTGGCGAGCCGCTGGGCGGGGGCACCTGGGCGGTGCGCGCCCACATCAAGCCGTTCGTGCGCTGGGTCTGGGCGGGCGCGATCCTGATGGCCATTGGCGCCATCCTGGTGGCCTTCGATCGCCGGTTCCGGCGCCAGCCGCGCCAGCGTGAGCGCCGGGAGGCACCCGCTACATGAGCACAAGCGCCCGCAGATCCCGCTGGCTCCCGCTGGCCGTGTTCGGCCTGGTGGCGGCGCTGCTTGCCGCCGGCGTCTGGCTGAGCCGCAACCCAAACCGCGATGCCCTGCCCTCGCCCCTGATCGGCAAGCCGGCGCCGGAGTTCTCGCTGCCGGTGCTGCATGCGCCGGATTACACGATGGGCACCGAAGACCTGCGCGGGCAGCCGTACGTGCTCAACGTCTGGGGCAGCTGGTGCCCGGGATGCCGCGACGAACACCCGGTGCTGACGGAATTCGCCGAGACCCGCCGCGTGCGCCTGGTCGGCTACAACTGGAAGGACGAGCCCGGGGACGCGCTGCGCTGGCTGGAGCAGTTCGGCAACCCCTACTGGCTGGTGCTGGCGGACTACGAGGGCCGCTACGCGATCGACTGGGGCATCTACGGCGCGCCCGAGACGTTCCTGGTGGATGGCGAGGGCATCGTGCGCTGGAAGCACGTGGGCCCGATGACCGAAGACAGCCTCCGCAACGGGCTGATCCCGGCGCTGGCAGAGGTGGAAGGCCGATGAGGACGCTGCTGCTCGCCCTGCTGCTCACCCTTGCCCCCGGCCTGGCGATGGGCCAGGCCGCGCAGAACCCGGCACCGCTGGAGTTCCGCGACCAGGCCGAGGAACAGCGGTTCCGGAACCTCGTGGCCGAGCTGCGTTGCGTGATGTGCCAGAACCAGTCGCTGTCCGACTCGGACGCCCAGATCGCGCACGACCTGCGCCGCGAGGTGCTGGGGCTCATGCGCGAAGGACGCACCGACGCCGAGGTCAAGGATTTCCTGGTGGCGCGCTACGGTGAGTTCGTGCTGTACCGGCCGCGCGTGTCATCCACTACCTGGCTGCTCTGGTTCGGCCCTGCCCTGGTGCTGCTGGCGGGCGCGGTGGTCGTGGTGCGGATCGTCCGCCGGCGCAGTGCCGGCAGCCGGGGCGAGGTACCGATGGACGACGGACAGGAGTGGTGATGGCGGCGTTTCTCATCATTTCGGCGCTGCTGGTGCTCTTGGCCGCCGTGGTCCTGGCCCGACCGCTGCTGGCGCAATCCCGGGGATTGGCGGTCGGCATGGGCGCGGGCGTGGCGCTGCTCACGATTGCGCTGTACCTGGCAATCGGGACGCCGGGGGGCATGGATCCGGGCGAGCGCCAGGCGCCCACCACCATGGAAGAGGCGGTCGCCAGGCTCGAGGCCGAGCTGGAGCGCGACCCGCGCCAAGGCGAAGGATGGCGGCTGTTGGGCCGTGCATACCTCGAGCTCGGTCGCCCGGAAGACGCGCGGGATGCATTCGAACAGGCCGCAAAGCTCGACCCGGAGGATCTCTCCACCCAGGTCGAATATGCGGGGGCCCTTGCCGCCACCTCTCCAGGCAACCGGTTCGGCGAGGAAGCAACCGCGATCCTCGAGGACGTCCTGGCACGCGACCCCGGGCACCAGCGGGCGCGACTGTTCCTTGGCATCGCCCTGCGCCAGGCAGGCGAGCCTGCGCGCGCCGCCGAAACCTGGGAGCCCCTGCTGTCGCAGCTCGGTCCCCAGGCCGCGGCGGGGCTGCTGGAACAGGTGAACGCCGCGCGTTCCGACGCGGGCCTGGAGCCTCTGGACGGGCCGCCGCAGGCCGCGACGGATGCTTCAACCAATGCGGTCAGGGTCAGGCTGGCACTGGACGAACAGTTTGCCGCGAACGTCCGGCTCGACCCCGACGCCGTGGTCTTCGTCAGCGCCCGCGTGCCGGACGGACCGCCGATGCCGGTCGCCGCCCGGCGCCTGCAGCTGCGCGAGCTGCCGCTCAGCCTGGTGCTGGATGACAGCGACGCGGTGATGCCGACCCAGGCGCTGTCGACGGTGGATGAGGTGGAGCTGGTGGCGCGCATTTCCAGCGACGGCACGGCCACGCCCCAGGCGGGGGACGTCACGTCGCCGCCGGTGCGGATCACGCTTCCCGCGGACGGCGAAGTGGAACTGGTGCTCGGCGCGATCCGCTAGCCCCGTTTAGACTTGCCGGATGACTGAGTTCATCCCGCCCGGCACGCGCTTCATCGACCTTCCCGATCCGTTCCCGATGAAGCGCGGCGGCCAGCTGCGCGGCGCGCGCGTGGCCTATGAAACCTGGGGCACGCTGGATGCGGACGCGGGCAACGCGGTGCTGATCCTGCCGGGGCTGTCGCCCAACGCACACGCTGCGGCCAATGCTGCCAATCCGGAACCGGGCTGGTGGGAGGAGATGGTGGGCCCCGGCAAGCCGATAGACACCGATCGCTGGTTTGTCATCTGCGTCAATCCGCTGGGCAGCTGCAAGGGCTCCACGGGGCCGGCTTCGCCCCACCCTGACGACGGCCAGCCGTGGCGGCTGCGCTTCCCGGACCTGTCGATCGAGGACATCGCCGATTCGGCGGTGCCGGTGGTCCGGGCGCTGGGCGTGGAGCAGCTCGCCTGCGTGGTGGGCAATTCCATGGGCGGGATGAGTGCGCTGGCGCTGCTGCAGCGGCACCCGGGCATCGCCCGCAGCCACGTCAACATTTCCGGGGCGGCGCAGGCATTGCCGTTCTCGATCGCGATCCGGTCGCTGCAGCGGGAGGCGATCCGGCTCGACCCGGCCTGGAACTGGGGCGACTACGACGATGAACGCTACCCCGAGGCGGGGATGCGGATGGCGCGCAAGCTGGGGGTGATCACTTACCGCTCGGCGCTGGAGTGGGATGGGCGCTTCGGGCGGGTGCGACTGGATTCGGACCGGCGCGACGATGAGGATCCGTTCGGGATGGAGTTCGAGGTGGAGAGCTACCTTGAGGCGCATGCACGCAAGTTCGTGCGCCGCTTCGATCCGAACTGCTACCTGTACCTGGGCCGGTCCATGGACTGGTACGACATCGGGGACTGCGCGGGCGGGGACACGGAAGCGGGATTGGCCTCGATCCGGGTGGCGCAGGCGCTGGCGATCGGGGTGCATACGGACATCCTGTTCCCGATCCAGCAGCAGCGGCAGATTGCGGACGGGCTGCGGGCCGGCGGCGCGCAGACGCGGTTCGTGCCGCTGGAGTCGCC
>JAAYXJ010000276.1 GCA_012515985.1 Gammaproteobacteria bacterium | reverse complement strand
CGAGCTTCATCGCCCGGGCCATGCGCACCGGATCCTTCGCCCCGGCGATGGCGGTGTTCATCAGCACGCCGTCGCAGCCCAGCTCCATGGCGATGGCGGCGTCGGAGGCGGTGCCCACGCCGGCGTCAACCAGGATCGGCACCTTGGCGTTGTCCACGATCTCGCGCAGGTTCCATTCGTTCTGGATGCCCAGGCCCGAGCCGATCGGCGCGGCCAGCGGCATCACCGCCACGCAGCCGATCTCTTCCAGCCGCTTGCACAGCAGCGGGTCGTCGCTGGTGTACACCATCACGTCGAAGCCGTCGGCCACCAGCATCTCGGCGGCCTTGAGGGTCTGCACCACGTCCGGATAGAGCGTGCGCTGGTCGCCCAGCACCTCGAGCTTGGTGAGGTTGTGGCCATCGAGCAGCTCGCGGGCCAGGCGGCAGGTGCGCACCGCTTCCTCGGCGGTATAGCAGCCGGCGGTGTTGGGCAGGATCGTGTAGCGCTCGGGAGGCAGCACGTCGAGCAGGTTGGGCTCGCCCGGGTCCTGGCCGATGTTGGTGCGGCGGATCGCCACGGTGACGATCTCGGCGCCGGCGGCCTCGGTGGCGCGGCGGGTCTCGTCCAGGTCCTTGAACTTGCCGGTGCCGGTGAGCAGGCGCGAGGCATAGGCCTTGCCGGCGATGACAAGGGCGTCTTCGATTGTGGGCTTGTCGGTCATTGCGCGATTATCGCGCAGATGGGCCGCTGCGGCTGGCTTGCGCCAAGGCGCGGTTCATCGCAGGGTGTTGACCCGTCCCGGCGCCTCAGCCGCCGCCCAGCGCGTGGACGATCTCCACCGTGTCCCCGGCGGCCAGCACATGTTCGGCATGCCGGCCGCGCGGCACGATCTCGCCATTGACCTCGACCGCAACCCGGCGCTCGGCAAGCTGCTGTGCTTCAAGCAGGCCGGTGACGGTGATGCCTTCCTGGACGGGAAGGCGGTTGCCATTGAGTACGATTTCCATGCCGCCATTGTCGCCCCTGGCCGCGGGCCATGCCAATGCGGCGGTTCAGCCTGCCGGGGATGACGCACTGCAACGTGAGCGGCGCGGGGCTTCGTGGAAGGATGCCCCGCCATGCGCCGGCGTATGCACTCGCCGGCCCAACCCGACTTCCTGGAGGGAGGATTCAATGACCCCACGCCGTTCCCGTCTCGTCCCCGCCGTCCTCGCCGGTGCGCTTGCGCTGGCCGCCAGCCCGGCCTTCGCCGCGGAAGGACAGTTCTCACGCACCGTGTTCTTTGGCGACAGCCTGACCGATGCCGGCTTCTTCCGGCCGCTGCTGCCGCCCGAGGTGCAGGCGGTGACCGGCCAGTTCACCACCAACCCGGGCTGGGTCTGGGCGCAGCACCTGGCCGAGCGCTACGGCACCGACGCCTCGGCGAACGGCAACGGCCAGTCCGGTGACAACTATGCGGTGGGCGGTGCCCGGGTGGCGGAGGACGTGGTAGGCAACCTGGGGCCGACGCCGTCGGTCACCAGCCAGGTGCAGTCGTTCATGGGCGCGGGCCGGGTCGATCCCGATGCGCTCTACACCGTGTGGGGCGGCGCCAACGACGTGTTCGCGGTGGCCGCGGGCGCACCGCCGGAGCAGACCATCGGCACCGCGGTCGCGGCGCAGGTCGGCGCGATCGGCGCCCTGCAGGGCGCCGGCGCGCGCTACGTGCTCGTGCCCAACCTGCCGGACATGGGCATCACCCCCGCCGCCCGCGCACAGGGCCCGGTGGCGCAGGGGCAGCTGACCGCGCTCGCCTCGGCCTACAACGATGCGCTGTTCGGTGGCCTGGCGGCCAACAATCTGCGGGTGATCCCGCTGGATACCTTCAGCTTCCTGCGCGAGGTGGCGGCGAACCCGGCCGAGTTCGGCTTTGCCAACGTCACCGGTTCCGCTTGCGATCCCGCCAGCGCCCCGTCGGCGCTGCTGTGCAGCCCGGCCAGCTACGTGCAGCCGGATGCGGCCAAGACCTGGCTGTTCGCCGATGGCGTGCATCCGACCGATGCCGGCCACGCGGCGCTCGCGGATTTCGCCGCATCGGTGCTGGAGGCCCCGGCGCTGGTGGCGGCGATGCCGCAGGCGGCGGGTGCCACCGGGCGCGCCCGCGCCGAGCGCGTGGCCTGGCATCTGGACGGCCTGCCGGAGGCCAACGGCCTGTGGTTCGACGTGTCCGGCAACTACCTGCGCCGCGGGGACGGGGACTTCCACGACGGATTCGGCCCAGCGCTGACGGTCGGCTGGGACTGGGTCAGTGGCAACGCGGTGTTCGGCGTGTTCGGCGGTTATGGCGAGACCCGCCAGCACTGGGGCCTCAACCGCGGCGATTTCCGCTATGAGGACGTGACCATCGGCGGCTTCGCGGGCTGGTTCAGCGAGGGCGGCGGCTGGGGCATCACCCAGCTGGGCTGGTCGCAGCTGGACTTCGACAGCCATCGCCGGGTGCGGATTGGCCACGGCGAACGCAGCCACCGCGGCTCGACCGACGGTGAGCGCCTGCTTCTGGCGACCCACCTGGGCTGGGATTTCGAGCGCGGCAACCTTCGCCACGGGCCGGTGGCATCGCTGGTGTGGCAGCAGATCGACATGGACGGCTTTGCCGAAAGCGATGCCGCCCTGTCCACCTCGCTGGCCTATCCGGACCAGGACTTTGATTCGCTGATCGGCAGCCTGGGCTGGCAGGTGGCGCGGGCCGGCGAGGGCGCGGTGCGTCCGTATGCCCGCTTCACGTGGGACCACGAATTCGAGGATGCGCCGGATGAGGCCTTCGCCATCGCCCAGACCATGGCCGGCACCGGCGCGTACGCGGTCCCGACCTACGGCGCCGACGACAGCTATGGCACCGTGACCCTGGGCGCGCGCATGGGCATGTTCGGCCTGGATGCCAACGTCGGCATCAGCGGCACCGTCAGCCACGCCGGCGGCAGCAACGCCGCCGTGTTCTTCAGCCTGGGCCGCGGTTTCTGAGCGGCCCGTGTGGCCGGAGTCAGGCGGCCTTCGCCTGCTCCGGCTGCAACTGCGGGTGGCGCACCTGGCCGTCGCCGCGTACCACCCAGCGCTCGATGGTGAGCGATTCCAGGCCCATCGGGCCGTAGGCGTGCAGGCGGGTGGTGGAGATGCCGATCTCCGCGCCCAGGCCCAGCTGGCCGCCATCGTTGAAGCGCGAGGAGGCGTTGACCATCACCGCCGAGCTGCGGATCGCAGAGACGAAGCGGTCGGCCGCGCGCTGGTCGGTGGTGCAGATGGTCTCGGTGTGATCCGAGCTGTGGCGCTGGACGTGGGCGAGGGCGTCATCGATGGAATCGACCACGCGTACCGCAAGCACGGGCGCCAGGTATTCGGCGTCGAAGTCCTCGTCCGCTGCTGCCTTGGCCTCGGGGAACAGGGCGCGGGTGCGCTCGCAGCCACGGATCTCCGCGCCGCCCCTGGCCAGGGTGGCCAGCGCGTTGGGCAGCCAGTCCCTTGCGATGTCCGCGTGCACCAGCATGGTCTCCAGCGCGTTGCACACGCCCGGCCGCGAGAGCTTGCCGTCCTCTGCCAGGCGGGTGGCGGTGTCGTGGTCGGCGGCGGCGTCCACGTACAGGTGGCACACGCCCTTGTAGTGCTTGATCACCGGTACCCGCGCATTCTCGGCCACGAAGCGGATCAGGCGCTCGCCGCCGCGCGGGATCGCCAGGTCCACCAGGTCGGTGAGTTGAAGCAGCTCCAGCACGTGTTCGCGCGCGGTGTCTTCCACCAGCGCCACGGCCTCGGCCGGGAGGTCGAATTCGGCCAGCGCCGCATGCAGGCAGCGGGCGAGCGCGATGTTGCTCTCGCGCGCTTCCGAACCGCCGCGCAGCAGCACCGCGTTGCCCGCGCGCAGGCACAGCGCGGCGGCATCGGCGGTCACGTTCGGGCGCGCCTCGTAGATCATCGCGATCAGCCCCAGCGGGATGCGCACCTTCTCGACCTGCATCCCGTTGTCGTGGGTTTCGCTGCGGGTGATCTGGCCCACCGGGTCGGGCAGGGCGGCGATTTCGTTGATCGCCTGCACGATGCCGTCGATGCGCGAATCATCCAGCATCAGCCGGTCGAGCATCGCACCGGTGGTGCCGGCGGCTTCGGCGCGCTGCATGTCGCCGGCGTTGGCGGAAAGGATCTGCGCGCGGCCGGCATCAACGGCCTTGGCCATGGCGCGCAGCAGGCCTGCGCGGCGTTCGGGTTCAAGCGCGGCGATCGCGTGGGAAGCCTCGCGCGCACGCGCTGCAAGGGAGCGGATATAGGACATTTCGAAAAACCTCGTTAATGGGTGGCAGCGGCCTGGTCGAGCAGGACCAGGTCGTCGCGGCGGATGACGGTGTCGCCATTGTGGAAACCGAGCACGTCTTCGATTTCCTCGCTGTGGCAGCCGGCGATGCGCTGCAGGTCGCTGGCGTGGTACTGGACCAGCCCGCGGCCGATGCGCCGGCCCTGTTCACTGACCAGGTCGACCACGGCGCGGCTGCTGAAATCGCCTTCCACGCCGGTCACGCCGCCCGGGAGCAGAGAGGCGCCGCGCGAGGCCAGCGCCTGGCAGGCGCCATCGTCGATCCGCACCCGGTTGCGGCTGGCCGGCTGGTGGCGCAGCCACAGCTTGCGCGCCAGCAGGCGAGGGCCGTGCGCGGGAATGCGGGTGCCGAGCAGCCGGTCGTCGGCCAGGGCGCCAAGCGCCCGCGGATCGTGCCCGCAGAACAGCGCGGTATCGATCCCGGCGGCCGCGGCCTTGCTCGCGGCCTCGAGCTTGGTCGCCATGCCGCCGGTGCCCAGGCGGCCGGCCCCGCCGGAGGCCATGGCCATCACCTCGGGAGTGATGCACTTCACCAGCGGCAGCGGCCGTGCGCTGGGGTCGCGCTCGGGATGGCCGCTGTACAGGCCGTGGATGTCGGTGGCGATCAGCAGCACGTCGGCGTCCACCAGGGTGGCCACGGCGGCGGCCAGGTTGTCGTTGTCGCCCAGCTTCAATTCGTCCACGGCCACGGTGTCGTTCTCGTTGACGATCGGCAGGGCGCCGTGGTGCAGCAGCTCCTGCAGCGTGGCCTGGGCGTTGAGGTAGCGGCGGCGGTTGCGCAGGTCGTCGTGGCTCAAGAGCACCTGGGCCACCGGCTCTTCGATCAGGTCCTGCCACAGCGCAAGCATCGGGGTCTGGCCGAGCGAGGCGAGCGCCTGGCGCTGGATCATGCCGCCGCGGCGCTGGGCCATCAGGCCGCGGCCGGCGGCGACCGCGCCCGAGGACACCAGCAGTACTTCGCGGCCCTGGTCGCGGAAGCGCGCGATCAGGCCGGCGAGGGCAGCGGCGTTGTGGCGGCCGAGCTCGCCGCGGCCGTCGGTCAGCAGGCTGCTGCCCACCTTGATGACGGCGCGCCGCCACGGGGGCAGCGCCTGCCCGGGGAATGGGTGGGGTTGTGGATCGTCTTCCTGCATGGGTGGGTTTCCTCCTTCCTGTTCAAGGGGTTCCCGGTGCCGGACGCAGCACGCACGGTCCCGGGCGGGCCACGAGGGCCAGCGGGACACGGCGGGACGCACACGAAACAAACGCGCACGAAGAAGGACCGGCCAAGGATCCTGGTACGCAAACGATCGGAGAGATCACAAGCGCAGTGCGGCGCGAGAGCGGGCTCGATCGCGCGCCTGGTTGTGGGGGCCCGGGCCCTGCCGCAGCGGATGGAAAACGTGTGGGCAGGTCGAACCAAACGCCGGCCAGTTTAACACACGCCCCCTTCACATGCTTGGCAAAACAAGGGTCTCGGCCCTAGACTGCCTGCCTCAGGCGGGTGTAGCTCAATGGTAGAGCAGAAGCTTCCCAAGCTTAAGACGAGGGTTCGATTCCCTTCACCCGCTCCAGCGTCGCCCCGGAGATGAAAGTGGGTTCGATCCTGATGCCGATGTCGATCGGCGAGCTGCTGGACAAGATCACCATCCTGGAGATCAAGTCCGAGCGCATTGCCGACGATGACAAGCGTCGCAACGTTGAAACCGAGCTGCACGGCCTGACCGCGATCTGGGACGGCCTGCGCGGGCGGTACCCTGGCGTGGAGGAACTCAAACAGGGGCTGAAGGCCGCCAACGAGGCGATGTGGGACGTGCAGGACGGCCTGCGCGAGCGCGAGGCGGCGAAGAACTTCGACGACGAGTTCATCCGCCTGGCCTGCGCCGTCGGCCGCGAGAACGCGGTGCGCGTGGGGATCAAGAACGACATCAACCGGCTGGTGGGCTCGTCCTTCATCGATGAAAAGGAATACCAGGCGGACGCCGCCCGGCCGCAAGGCAAGGATTCCTGAGCGCGATAGCGGCTGACAGCGGGCGTCGGCTACTGTGCCCGCAACACCGCCCCCGCCCCCAGCTGTGACCAGTCCCGTGCCACCCGCCACCCGTTTTGGGCGTTTCCGCTCGGCGCTTTCGGCGTCGCCGCCCCTGTGGTGGGCGCTGCTGTACTTCTTCTGCCTGCTGTGCGGCTACTACGTCCTGCGGCCGGTGCGCGATGCCATGGGCGCGTCCCGCGATCCGGCGGCGGTCTTCCCCGCCTGGCTGCTGGAATGGGCGGCCGCGCGCGGCGTGGACCTGGGCGAATACACCCTGCAGGCGCTGTTCTCCGGCACCTTCATTGCCATGCTGGCGCTGCAGCCGGTGTACGGCGGGCTGGTGGCGCGGTTCCCGCGGCGGGTGTTCCTGCCGGTGGTGTATCTGGTGTTCATCGCCTGCCTGGTCGGGTTCTGGTGGGCGTTCGACACCGGCACTTCCGGACGCGGCGCGGTGTTCTTCATCTTCATCGCGGTGTTCAACCTGTTCGCGGTGATGGTGTTCTGGAGCTTCATGGCCGACGTGTTCGACAACGAGCACGCCAAGCAGGTCTACGGATACATCGGAGCGGGCGGCACCATCGGCGCGCTGTCGGGGCCGGCGATCACGCGCCTGCTGGTCGAGCACATCGGGGTGGCCAACCTGCTGCTGGTGTCGGCCGGATTCCTTTCGCTGTGCCTGCTGTGCATCATCAAGCTGCGGCCGTGGGCGGTGAAGCGCGAGCTCGAGAATGCCGAGCAGAGCGGCGAACAGGCCATGGGCGGTTCGGTCTGGGCGGGACTGGTGCTGGTGTGGCGCGATCCGCTGCTTCGCGCGCTGGCCATGCTGATGTTCTTTGGCGTGGGCATCGGCACCCTGCTGTACAACGAGCAGGCGGCGATCGTGCGGGCCCATTTCCCCACCGCCGAGGCGGCCACCCGGTTCTACTCCACGCTCGACTGGGCGGTGAACGGCCTGACCATCGTGATCCAGCTGTTCGCGACCCGCTGGCTGCTGCGCCGCTACGGCGTGGCACCGCTGCTGCTGCTGCCGGCGATCGCGATCCTCATCGGCTTCTCGCTGTTGGCGATGTCGCCGCTGCCGCTGCTGGTGGCGGCGGTGCAGGTGATGACGCGCGCCAGCGAGTTCTCGCTCAACAAGCCGGCGCGCGAGACGCTGTACACGCGCATGGACCGGGAGTCGCGCTACAAGGCCAAGGCGGTGATCGATACCGCGATCTACCGCGGCGGCGACGTCACCTTCGTGTGGATCCACAAGGCCCTGGCGGCGTTTGGGTCGGGCATCGTGTTCCTGTTCGGCGTGGGCATCGCGGCGGCTTTCACCTTCAGCGCCTGGCGCGTGGTGCGCGAACAGCGCCGCCTGCCGGAGCAGAGCAGCGAGGCGAAAGGGGAAGCCGCGCGCCCGACTGCCTGAGCGCGGGCGCGACGCTCAGGGCAGCAGCGGCAGCGCGAACAGCAGCGCCCCGAGTGCGAAGAGCAGCAGGACGAACCCGGAGTCCATGCGCCGCCCTGTCGTCAGGCCGTCTCGCGCTCTTCCCGCGTGCCGCGGTAGCCCGCCGAGCGCAGCTCTTCAGTGTCGAAGTCGTCCACGCTGATTGCATCCAGGGTGAGCTCGCGCAGTTCGTGCAGCTGCTCGCGCTCGGCTTCGGTGATCCAGCCTTCGCGCACGCCTTCTTCCAGCTGCGACGCGAAGTCCAGCGCCTCGATGTCGCTGTTCTTCAACGCCTTGAGGAACTTGCGTTCCACCGGCTCGGCCGCGATGGCCTTGGCCAGGTAGCTGTTGATGCGGCCGCCGGGGTTGTTGGGCGCGGGGGTGAGGTAGACCCCCTGGCCAAGGCGCTCGCGCGCAGGGCCGGGATTCATCAGCAGCGAGGCAACCCGATGGCTCAGGCGGTCGCCCGGGGCCACCGCGCGGCGGCCCAGTGGGAACACCAGCGCCCACATCAGCCAGCCCACCGGGCGGATCGGGAAGTTGCGCAGGGCGGCCGAGAGCGCGGTCTCGATCTTGTGGACGCTGTCGTGGAACGCCCAGGCCAGCAGCGGCTGCTCCGCTTCGGGCGCGCCCTCGTCGTGATAGCGCTTGAGCATGGCGCTGGTCATGTACAGGTGGCTGAGCACGTCGCCCAGGCGCCCGGACAGGGACTCCTTGAATTTCAGCTTGCCGCCGAGCATCAGCATCGACACGTCGGCCATCAGCGCCAGGTTGGCCGAATAGCGGTCCAGCTTGCGGAAGTAGCGGCGGGTATAGCCGTCGCCCGGCGCCTTGCCGATCTTCGAGCCGGTGATGCCGAACCAGAACGAGCGCACCGCGTTGGAGATCGCAAACCCGATGTGGCCAAACAGGTTGCGGTCGAACTCCACCAGCCCGCGCGCCTCGTCCGGATCCTGCGCCGCCTTCATTTCCTTCATCACCCACGGATGGCACAGAATCGCGCCCTGTCCGAAGATCAGCAGGCTGCGGGTCATGATGTTGGCGCCTTCCACGGTGATCGCGATCGGCGAGGCCTGCCAGGCACGCCCGCCAATGTTGCGCGGCCCCAGGATGATGCCCTTGCCGCCGACGATGTCCATGAAGTCGCCGGCCACCTGGCGGCCCATTTCGGTGCAGTGGTACTTGGCGATTGCCGACGGCACCGAGGGCACGTCGCCGCGGTCAACCGCGGCCGCGGTCGCCTGCGACAGCGCGCTGGCGGCGTAGGCCTTGCCACCGATGCGCGACAGCGCTTCCTCCACGCCCTCGAAGCGGCCGATCGACAGGCCGAACTGCTTGCGGATGCGCGCATAGGCGCCCGCCACCACCGCCGCGAACTTCACGCCGCCGCTGGCGGTGGAGGGCAGGGTGATCGAGCGGCCCACGGCCAGGCATTCGTTGAGCATGTTCCAGCCCT
>JAAYXJ010000054.1 GCA_012515985.1 Gammaproteobacteria bacterium | reverse complement strand
TCCGGCGGCAGGGTGTCCAGGTGTTCCTCGAGGTGCGCTTCCACCTGGCGCTCGGTCTCGACCACGAAGCCGAGGTTCCAGCCGTCGCCGCGCAGCCCGGCGGCCAGGCCGATGGCGTAGGCGCCGGCGTACCAGAGCGGGTTGAGGAGGCTGGGGCGGTCGTCGAGTTCTTCCAGGCGGTCGGCGCACCAGGCGAGGTGGTCGGTTTCCTCCTGGGCGGCTTCCAGCAGGTGGGCTCGGGTTTCCGGGTCGCGGGCGACGGCGGCCTGGCCCACGTAGAGGGCCTGGGCGCAGATCTCGCCCACGTGGTTGATGCGCATCAGGCCGGCGGCGTGGCGGCGTTGGGCGGGGTCGAGTTCAACGTCCGGTTCGTCGCCGGCGGGATTGGGGCGCCCGGCGGCGGGGCGGCCGAAGACGGTTTCCATGGCGTGCTGGGAGCGGGCCAGGAACTGGTCGAGGGGGGTAAGGCGGCGTGTGGCGGGCATGTGGGGCGCTTGCGGTGAACCGGGTGGGACTGTATCATTTCGCCTCTTGCGCTCCGCGCTTTGACAACGCGTGGTGAAGTTCCGCCGGCCCCAGGGCCCGCGCAACCAGCCCGACCATCCACCGAATCGAGTTCCCTCATGAAGACTTTCAGCGCCAAGGCCGAAACCGTACAGCGTGACTGGTACGTGGTCGACGCCACCGGCAAGACCCTGGGCCGTATCTCCAGCGAGATCGCCCGCCGCCTGCGCGGCAAGCACAAGCCCGTCTACACCCCGCACGTGGATACCGGCGACTACATCGTCGTGGTCAACGCGGAGAAGGTGGCGGTGACCGGCAAGAAGCTCACGGACAAGAAGTACCACCGCTTCACCGGCTACATCGGCAACCTCAAGACCGAGACCCTGGGCCAGGCGCTGGAGCGCCACCCCGAGCGCGTGATCGAGACCGCGGTGAAGGGCATGCTGCCCAAGAACCCGCTCGGACGCGCCATGTACCGCAAGCTCAAGGTCTATGCAGGCCCCGAGCACCCGCACGCCGCCCAGCAGCCGCAAGTCCTGGATATCTGATATGTCGACCACCCACAATTACGGCACTGGCCGTCGCAAATCCTCCGTTGCCCGCGTTTTCCTGCGCAAGGGCAGCGGCAACATCAGCGTCAACGGACGCCCGCTGGACGAGTTCTTCGGCCGCGAGACCGCGCGCATGATCGTGCGCCAGCCGCTGGAGCTGACCCAGAACACCGACAAGTTCGACATCACCGTGACCGCGTCGGGCGGCGGCACCACCGGCCAGGCCGGCGCCATCCGCCTGGGCATCGCCCGTGCGCTGGTGGATTACGACGAGTCGCTGAAGACCGAACTGCGCAAGGCCGGGTTCATGACCCGCGACGCGCGCAAGGTCGAGCGCAAGAAGGTGGGCCTGCACGGCGCCCGCCGCGCGACCCAGTTCTCCAAGCGCTAAGCCGGTCCACGGCCTGGTTGTCCGCAGTGTGCTCCACTTGCGGACAACCGGCGCCGACGGCGTTACAATCTGCTCCATAGCCCCGTAGCCAAGTGGTAAGGCATCTGACTCTGACTCAGACATTCGGTGGTTCGAATCCATCCGGGGCTGCCAATTGACCAGAAAGACCCGCCTTCCCGGCGGGTCTTTTTTTGCGCGCGCGTAGAATTCCGGCGATGGCCATCATGTTCCCCCCACCCACGATCCCTCCCGGCGAAATCCAGGCCGCGATGCGCGCCCGGGGCTTCGCCGTGCTGGCGCCGGCCGACGTCGCTGCCCTGTGCGGCTGCACGCTGGAAGAGCTGGATCGCCTGGGCGAAAGCTGGGACCGGCTGCCGCCGGATACCTACCTGCGCGACGGCGGCCGCTACCGCCGCCGTCGCCACTCCTGCTTCGTCGCGGACGACGCGGGGATCGAACAGGTCGCCCATCGCGCCCACTGGCAGCCACGCGAATACAACGCCCTGCACGGCGGCATGCGCCGGTGGTTCGAACCGGTGGAGCCGGAGATCGTCGAGCAGCCGGCCTGGTCCGCACTGCTGCGCGGGCTGACTTCGGTGTGGGCATCGCTCCGGCCCGAGCCCAGGTGGCACATCGAGGCCCACCAGTTCCGCATCGACACCTCCGACGGCATCGGCCGGCCCACGCCCGAGGGTGCGCACCGCGACGGCGTGGATTACGTGGCGGTGCTGATGGTCGGGCGCGAGGCGATCAAGGGCGGCGAAACCCGGGTGTTCCAGGCCGACGGCCCGGACGGCCAGCGCTTCACGCTGTCCGAGCCCTGGAGCCTGCTGCTGCTTGACGATGCCCGCGTGATCCACGAATCGACCCCGATCCAGCCCGTCTCGGGGCACGGCCACCGCGACACCCTCGTCCTGACCTGGCGCGCCGAGGGCTTCCTCGGCGATTGACGGCTGCTCCACCGGCGTTTGCGTGGCCCCTTGTAGGAGCGCCTCCCAGGCGCGAAGCCGCGTGACATTGATCCACGCCGCGGGGGCTCCGGACGAAACGCGGTTTGCCGAAGCTCTCCCGCAGAACTCGATTCACGCGGCTTCGCGCCTGAGAGGCGCTCCTACTAGAATGGGCGGTTCACGTTTTTTGCTGGAGGCGGGATGAAGCTGGGTTCCCTGAAGGAAGGCGGCCGCGACGGCACGCTGGTGGTGGTTTCGCGAGACCTGTCGCGCGCGGTGCGGGCTGAGGGCATTGCCCCCACCATGCA
This sequence comes from Gammaproteobacteria bacterium, assembly GCA_012515985.1. Taxonomy (GTDB): domain Bacteria; phylum Pseudomonadota; class Gammaproteobacteria; order Xanthomonadales; family Xanthomonadaceae; genus Luteimonas. The sequence continues at coordinate 453 of JAAYXJ010000054.1, read as the reverse complement.
GCAGGCGCTGGAAGACTGGTCCAACACCGCGCCCCGGCTCAATGCCCTGGCGCAATCGCTCGAGGCCGGGCAGGCCGAAGGCGCCTTCGACCTGTCCATGGAAAACCTGGCCTCCCCGCTGCCGCGCGCGTACGAGTTCCTCGACGGCAGCGCCTACCTGCCGCACGTGGAACGGGTGCGCCGCGCCCGCGGCGCCGAAGTCCCCGAGAGCTTCTACACCGATCCGCTGATGTACCAGGCCACCAGCGCCGGCTTCCTCGGCCCGCGCGATCCGGTCAAGGTGCCCAGCGAGGAGTTCGGCATCGACCTGGAGGCCGAGCTGGTGGTGATCACCGACGACGTTCCGATGGCGGCCACGCCGGAGCAGTGCGCCGGCCACATCCAGCTCATCGGCCTGGTCAACGACGTCAGCCTGCGCAACCTGATCCCGGGCGAGCTGGCCAAGGGCTTCGG
>JAAYXJ010000275.1 GCA_012515985.1 Gammaproteobacteria bacterium | reverse complement strand
TGTTCCGCGTCCTTGCAATACTGTGTTTACATACAGTCTATCGCTTAGCGGAAAGTTCTTTTACCCTCAGCCGAAATGCCTGCCGTTGCTAGACATTGCCAGCCAGTGCCCGTCACTCCCACTCGATCGTTGCCGGCGGCTTGCCGCTGATGTCATAAACCACGCGAGAAATCCCGCGCAACTCATTGATTATACGGTTTGAAACGCGGCCGAGAAAATCGTAAGGCAGGTGCGCCCAGTGCGCCGTCATGAAATCCACCGTCTCCACGGCGCGCAGCGCGATCACCCACTCGTAGGCGCGCGCATCGCCCACCACGCCCACGGACTTGACCGGCAGGAACACCGCGAAGGCCTGGCTGGTCTTCTCGTACAGGCCGGCGCGCACGAGTTCCTCGATGAAGATGGCGTCCGCGCGGGCGAGCAGTTCGGCGTATTCGCGCTTCACCTCGCCCAGGATCCGCACGCCCAGCCCGGGGCCCGGGAACGGGTGGCGGTAGACCATCTTCTCCGGCAGGCCGAGCTCCACGCCCAGGCGCCGCACCTCGTCCTTGAACAGCTCGCGCAGCGGCTCCACCAGGCCCAGGTTCATGTGCTCGGGCAGGCCGCCAACGTTGTGGTGGCTCTTGATCACGTGGGCCTTGCCGGTGCCGCTGCCAGCGGATTCGATCACGTCCGGGTAGATCGTGCCCTGCGCCAGCCAGCGGGCGTTGGGCAGCTTGTTGGCCTGCTCCTCGAAGATCTCCACGAACAGGTTGCCGATGATCTTGCGCTTGGCTTCCGGGTCGGTGACGCCGGCGAGCGCCGCGAAGTAGCGGTCGGCCGCATCCACCTTGATCACGCGCACGCCCAGGTGCTCGGCGAAGGTGGCCATCACCTGCTCGGCCTCCTGGTAGCGCAGCAGGCCGGTGTCGACGAACACGCAGGTGAGCTGCTCGCCGATGGCCTGGTGCAGCAGCGCGGCCACCACGGAGGAATCCACGCCGCCGGACAGGCCCAGGATCACCTCGTCGCTGCCGACCTGCTCGCGCACGCGGGCAATCTGGTCCTCGATGATGTTGGCGGCGGTCCACAGGGTCTCGCAGCCGCAGATGTCCACCACGAAGCGGCGGAAGATGGCCTGGCCCTGGCGGGTGTGGGTGACCTCGGGGTGGAACTGCACGCCGTACCAGCGCTTCTCGTCGTTGGCGAAGGCGGCCACCGGCACGCGCGCGGTACTGGCGGTGACGGTGAAGCCCGGCGGTTCCTTTGAAACGTGGTCGCCGTGGCTCATCCACACTTCCAGCCGCGCCGGCGAGCCCGGGAGGTCGGACAGGCCGGCCAGCAGCTGGTCCTGGGCGATGCGCTCGACTTCGGCGTGGCCGTACTCGCGCCCGTTGGCGGAGACGGTTTCACCACCCAGCTGGCGGGCCATGGTCTGCATGCCGTAGCAGATGCCGAGCACCGGCAGGCCGGAGTCGAACACCTCCTGCGGCGCCTCGGGGCAGCCTTCCAGGGTCGTGGACTCCGGGCCGCCGGAGAGGATGATCCCCTTCGGCGCGAACTTCGCGATTTCCGCCGGATCGTGGTCCCAGGCCCAGACCTCGCAGTACACGCCGATCTCGCGGATGCGGCGGGCGATGAGCTGGGTGTACTGCGCCCCGAAATCGAGGATCAGGATCCTGTCGTGATGGATGTCGGTCATGGCCACGCTCAACCCATCCGGTAGTTGGGCGGTTCCTTGGTGATCTGCACGTCGTGCACGTGGCTTTCGCGCTGGCCGGCGCCGGTGATCTTCACCAGCTGCGGCCGGGTGCGCATTTCCTCCACGGTGGCGCAGCCCACGTAGCCCATGGTGGCGCGCAGGCCGCCGATGAGCTGGTGGATCACCCCGGCCAGCGGGCCGCGGTACGGCACCCGGCCCTCGATGCCCTCGGGCACCAGCTTGTCGGCGCTGGCGGCTTCCTGGAAATAGCGGTCCGAGGAGCCCTTCTCCATCGCGCCCAGGCTGCCCATGCCGCGGTAGCTCTTGTAGCTGCGGCCCTGGTAGAGCTCGGTCTCGCCGGGGGTTTCCTCGGTGCCGGCGAACAGGCCGCCGATCATCACCGTGGACGCGCCGGCGGCCAGCGCCTTGCCGATGTCGCCCGAGTAGCGGATGCCGCCGTCGGCGATCAGCGGGATCCGGTCCTGGAGCGCCTCGGCCACCATGTCGATGGCGGTGATCTGCGGCACGCCCACGCCGGCCACCACGCGCGTGGTGCAGATCGAGCCCGGGCCCACGCCCACCTTGACTGCGTCGGCGCCGGCGTCCATCAGCGCCAGCGCGGCGTCGCCGGTAACGATGTTGCCGCCCACCACCTGCACCTTGGGGAAATTCTTCTTCACCCAGGCCACGCGGTCGATCACGCCCTGGGCGTGGCCGTGCGCGGTATCGACGATGATCACGTCCACGCCCGCGGCCACCAGGCGCTCGGCGCGCTCCTCGGTGTCGCCGCTCACGCCGAGCGCGGCGCCCACGAGCAGGCTTTCCGACGCATCCTTGGCGGCGTTGGGGTTGTCCTGGGCCTTCTGGATGTCCTTGACGGTGATCAGGCCGCGCAGCTGGAAGTCGTCGTTCACCACCAGCACCTTCTCGATGCGGTGCTTGTGCAGCAGCTCGATCACTTCCTCGTCGCTGGCG
>JAAYXJ010000274.1 GCA_012515985.1 Gammaproteobacteria bacterium | reverse complement strand
GCGGCTGACCACGTCGCGCGAGGCCAGGTCCTTGGCGTTGGGCGCGTAGCGCTCCATGAAGCGCTCGCCGCTGGCGTTGCGCAGGATGCCGCCTTCGCCGCGCACGCCCTCGGTGATCAGGCAGCCGGCACCGTAGATGCCGGTGGGATGGAACTGCACGAACTCCATGTCCTGCAGGCCCAGCCCCGCGCGTAGCGCCATGCCGCCGCCGTCGCCGGTACAGGTATGGGCCGAGGTGGCCGAGAAGTAGGCGCGGCCGTAGCCGCCGGTGGCCAGCACCACGCCGTGGGCGCGGAACAGGTGCAGGGTGCCGGTGGACATGTCCAGGGCCAGCACGCCGCGGCAGGCGCCCTCCTCGTCCATGATCAGGTCGAGCGCGAAGTACTCGACGAAGAACTCGGCGTCGTGCGCCAGCGACTGCTGGTAGAGGGTATGCAGGATCGCATGGCCGGTACGGTCGGCCGCCGCGCAGGTGCGCTGGGCGGTGCCCTTGCCGTAATGGGTGGTCATGCCGCCGAACGGGCGCTGGTAGATCTCGCCGTCCTCGGTGCGCGAGAACGGCACGCCCTGGTGCTCGAGCTCGATGATGGCCGGGATGGCCTCGCGGCACATGTACTGGATGGCGTCCTGGTCGCCCAGCCAGTCCGAGCCCTTGATGGTGTCGTAGAAGTGGAAGCGCCAGTCGTCCTCGCCCATGTTGCCCAGCGCGGCGGAGATCCCGCCCTGCGCGGCCACGGTGTGCGAACGGGTCGGGAACACCTTGCTCAGGCAGGCCGTCTTCAGGCCCTTGTGCGCCAGCCCGAAGGTGGCGCGAAGGCCGGCGCCGCCGGCGCCGACGACGATCATGTCGTACTGGTGTTCGGTAATCGGATATGCAGTAGTCATTGCGGCTCTTTGTCAGGGCTCAGGCCAGCAGCGCGATGCGCGCGATGGCGTACAGCGAGGCGAGCGCGGCGAGCGCGCAGACGAAGATCACCACCAGCTGCAGCAGCAGGTTCAGCCAGCCGGTGTGGATGTAGTCCTCCACCACCACCTGCAGGCCCATCTTGGCGTGCCAGAAGGTGGCGATGATGAAGGCGGCGAACAGGATCGCGTTCCACGGCCGGGCGATGGTTTCCTGGACGGTGGCCAGGTCGGCGCCGACCAGCGACACCAGGGTGCCGACGAACCATGCCACCAGCGGCACCAGCAGCACGGCGGTCGCCCGCTGCCACCAGAAATGGCTGGTGCCGGACTTGGCGGACCCCAGGTTGCGGGCCTTCTTGAGCGGGGTGCGGAATTCCACCGGCCCCTCGGATTTGCCTACACGGCGCGTGTTCATGCCCCACCCCGCATTGCGAAGAACCAGATTGCCGCCGTCAGCAGCACCGTAAGCCCGGCCACAACGTAGCCGGAGCGGTAGACCTCGGGGATGGTCATGCCGTGGCCCATGTCCCACATCAGGTGGCGGATGCCGTTGAGCAGGTGGTAGACCAGCGCCAGCGAGAAGCCGAACAGCGCGATCATCCCGAGCGGCGACGCCAGGCACTCGGCGGCGCGGGCGTAGGACTCACCGCCCTGGGCGACGGCCATCAGCCACCAGGCCAGGCCAAGGGCGCCCACGACGAGCACGACACCGCTGATGCGGTGCAGCAGCGACATCACCGAGGTGAGCTGTAAACGGTAGATCTGCCCCAGCATGAAGGGGGACAGTGGACGTTGGGGGTGACTCATCGCAGGACAGGTCCTCGCTGGGCGGCCCCTGCCGGGACCGCGTGGCTGGTGGCGGCAGACAGCACCGCCTCAGAAATCGATGCAGCGGCCGTTCTTTTCCCAATCCCCGTAGCGCGTGGGATCGGGGCCGCCCCGGCCTCCGATTTCCTTCGGGCGGGGAGGATCCTGCTCGGGTTTTGCGGGTCCGGCGGGTTCGGGAGCTGGGGCGGTATCGCCTATGATGGCCGTGTCTTTCACGCCGTTAAGTTTAAGTCCAGCCCCCATGTCCGACAAGTCGACCCCCGCGCCTGACGCGTTTTTCGCCATCCCCGGCCACCGCGTGCTGGCCATGGAAGGTCGCGACGCGCTGAAGTTCGCGCAGGCCCAGTTCACCACCGATGTCGAGGCCCTGGCCGACGGCCACTGGCACTGGAGCGGATGGCTCACGCCCAAGGGCCGGATCATCGCGCTGTTCGCGCTGGTGCGCCTGGGACCGGAGCTGCTTTGGCTGGTGCTGCCCGACGCCGATCCGCAGGATGTCGCCGGGCAGCTGCAGCGGTTCGTGTTCCGCTCCAAGGTGAAGCTGCAGCCGCTGGAAGGCATCCATGCCGCCGGGGCGTTCGCCGCTCCATCGGCAGCTTCGGGCCCGGTGACCGCCGGCGGGCCCGGGGACGGGCTGGAACTGGACCTGGGCGGTGACGGCGGCCAGCGGACGCTGCGCCTTTCCCCGGACCCCGCCCCGGAAGACCCGGAAAGCGCCGCCCGCTGGAAGGCGTTCGACCTCGCCCACGGCCTGCCGCGGCTGGATCCGGGCGAGGTGGAACAGTGGACGCCGCAGCAGCTTTCGCTGGAGCGCCTGCGCGGCTACAGCGTCAAGAAGGGCTGCTACCCCGGCCAGGAAATCGTGGCCCGCACGCATTTCCTCGGCAAGGCCAAGCGCGCCCTGGTGCGCCTGCAGGTGGCAGGGCCGGTGGAAGCCGGCGCCG
>JAAYXJ010000053.1 GCA_012515985.1 Gammaproteobacteria bacterium | reverse complement strand
TGATCTGGGAAGAGATGGCGGTGGAAATGCGCGAGGAATTCCCTGCCGTTTACCAGCGCATCAACGTCGACCGCAACGATGCGTGGGTTCCGCAGCTGGAGGCGATGCTCGGCCCGGACGGGACCGGCAACACCCTCGTCGTCGTGGGCGCTCTGCACCTGGTTGGCGAGGATGGCGTGGTGGAGAAGCTCCAGGCGAAAGGCTACGAGGTCGAGCGCATCTGCTCGGCCTGCGCTGAACGGTAAGCAGGCTCGATCATCTCGATGCAGTCCACCGGGCACGCTGGCACGCACAGCTCGCAGCCCGTGCACAGCGGCTCGATAACGGCGTGCATCAGCTTGCTTCCGCCGGCGATGGCATCCACGGGGCAGGCCACGATGCATTTGGTGCAACCGATGCAGTCAGCCTCCACCACCAGCGCCACCTGCGCTGGCTTCTGGACGCCGAGGGCGCGGTCATAGGGCTTCGGGGCGACGCCCAGCAGCCTGGCCAGCCAACGCGCGCCAGCGTCACCGCCGGGCGGGCAGCGGTCGATGCCTGCCTCGCCGCGGGCCATGGCTTCGGCGTACGGGCGGCAGCCGTCATAGCCGCACTGGCGGCACTGGGTTTGCGGCAGGATCCGGTCAAGCCGGTCGGCCAGGTCCAGCGGGCCATCCGCCGACGTCGCCATCCCGTTGCCTGCCACGCTCCGCGGACCTCCGGCCCGCTCAGCGCACCGGCATGCCCGGCTGCGCGCCATCATCGGCGTGGAGCAGGGCCAGCGGGCCGTTGTCGAACCCGGCCGACAGGATCATCCCCTCGCTGATTCCGAAGCGCATCTTGCGCGGGGCGAGGTTGGAAATGAAGACCACGTTCCGCCCCACCAGTTTCTCCGGTTTGCCATAGCTGGCGCGGATGCCGGAGAAGATCTGGCGTTTGCCGAGCTCGCCGGCGTCCAGCTCGAAGCGGAGCAGCTTGTCGGATCCTTCGACCTGTTCGCACACCAGCACCTTGCCGATGCGCAGGTCCAGCCTGGCGAAATCCTCGATGCCGATGAGGCCGGGGGCCTCCTGGGCCTGCTTCCCGCCGCCGGCCTTCTTCGCCTTGGCTTTGTCTTCGGCCTGGGCATTGCCGGAAGCGGGGCCGGCCAGGGTGTCGCGGCTGGCATCCACCATGGCCTGCACCCGTTTGGGATCCAGGCGGGTGAACAGCGGCTCGTAGGCGTTGATCCCGTGCGCAAGCAGGGGCGCTTCCAGGTCCGTCCACGAGGCAAGCGGTGCGTTGAGGAAGGTTTCCACCCGCCCGGCCACGGCCGGCAGCACCGGCCGCAGAGCGGCGGCCAGCACCCGGAACAGGTTGAGGCCCTGGGTGCACACCGCCTGCAGTTCGGCGTCGGCGCCTTCCTGCTTGGCGATCACCCACGGCTTGCGGTCGTCGATGTAGCGATTGGCCTCGTCGGCGAGCGCCATTGCCTGCCGGAGCACGGAGGAGGGCTCGTTGCGATCGTAGGATTCGCGGATCGGGGCGAGCGCCTGCACGAAGCGTTCGTACATCCCCGGCTCCGGCAGCGCGTCGGCCAGGCGGCCATCGAAGCGCTTGTTGATGAAGCCCGCGCAGCGGCTGGCGAGGTTGACGAACTTGCCGACCAGGTCTGAGTTCACCCGGGCGACGAAATCCGACAGGTTGAGGTCGAGGTCGTCCACGCCGCCGTCCGACTTCGCCGCGAAGTAATACCGCAAGGCTTCCGGGTGCAGCCCGTTATCGAGGTAGGTGCGGGCCATGATGAAG
>JAAYXJ010000273.1 GCA_012515985.1 Gammaproteobacteria bacterium | reverse complement strand
CTGGCCCGCCAGGGTGATCCGGTCTACGAGGAAGAGCACCCGGGTTGCGGCGTTGGCTTCGAACATGCGCTTGATGAGCGCGGCGGCGGTGCGCGTCTTGCCGGTGCCGGTGGCCATCTCCACCAGCAGGCTCCGGCGGCCGCGCTCTATTTCGCGGCTCAGGGTGTTGATGCAATCAAGCTGGTAATCGCGGCCCGCGATCCGTTTGTCGATCGGCACCGACAGCAGGTCCTGCCTTTGCACCGCGGTGGCCGCGCGCCGCTCCAGGTCGGCCTGGCTGTAGAAGGTGCTCACAAGCCGGGGATGGGCCTCGCGTCGCCAGTCCCAGAACCAGACCTCGCGGCCGTTGGCGAGAAATATGAACGGCACGTCCGCGAGTTCGGCATACCGTTTGGCCTGCTCGGCGGCGGTTGCCACGTGGGTGCTCTGGCGCTTGGCTTCCACGACCGCGAGCCCGCGGCCGTTGCGGTCGCACAGCAGGTAGTCGGCCCTGGTGCCGTCGGACAGGGGGTATTCGTAATGCACGCTTACGCCGTCGCTGATCTTCCAGCCGGCGTCGCCCAGTTGCGCATCAATGAGTGTCCGCGAGAACGCTTCGTTCCTGGCCATGGATTCCCCTTGCGCCGGCTAGATTAACCCGCCCGGCTTGCTGCGGCAATGCAACTGCATTACCATGCTGGCGACGTCCGGAAACATTCGCCATGAAATCTGTCCTTGAAGCCCGTTCCACCCTGACCGACCGCTATCAGACCACGGTGCCGGAGCCGGTGCGGACGGCCCTTGGGCTCAAGAAGCGGGATGCTATCCGCTACGAACTGCTTGCCGATGGCGAGGTGCGGCTGTCGCGCGCCGCCGACCGCGGTGAGGATCCGACAGTCTCGGCGTTCCTGTCCCTGCTCGAAAAGGACATCGGGCAGGCAGGCCGCGTGAACCGGGTGAGCGAAGAGCTGGTGAGCGGAATCCAGAAGCTGGTGGATGGCGTCGAGATCGACCTGGAGGCGCCGCTGTCGCCGGATGACGAGTAGCCATGAAGATCCATGGATGGACGATCTACCTGCATGCCTGCTTCGAGGCCCAGCTGAACGAACTCCTGGCCCAGGCCCGGGACGCGATCGCCCACCGGCCGGACGCCTACTTGAGGACGAATGCGTTCAAGCGGCTTGCGGCCGTTGCCAGGCTGGCTTTCGACGAGATCCCGGCGAATCCCGCGGACCCGAAGTACCGGCAGGGCGGTACCCTCGGCAAGCATCGCAAACACTGGTTCCGGGCGAAGTTTTTCCAGCAGTACCGGCTGTTTTTCCGCTACAGCGAGTCGGAGCGCGTGATCGTCTATGCGTGGGTCAACGACGACCAGTCTCTGCGGGCGCGGGGCTCCAAACGCGACGCATACGCCACGTTCGCCAGGATGCTCAGCGGCGGCAATCCGCCGGATGACTGGGAGGCGTTGTGCAAGGCAGTGATGGCCGACGATCAAGCGGTACGTCTGGCGGGCCAGGTTCTGGAAGTGCAGCGTGGCGATGACACTCCCTGACGGCTGGGAAATCCTTCCCCGAAACTTCTACCGCCGCCATCCGGTGGAGGTGGCGCCCGAGCTGCTGAACATGATCCTGGTGCGCGACGACGGCCGCGCCGGGCGGATCGTGG
>JAAYXJ010000052.1 GCA_012515985.1 Gammaproteobacteria bacterium | reverse complement strand
GGTGGCCACCGTGCTCAACGTGGTGGTGCTGACCGCGGCGCTGTCGGTCTACAACAGCTGCGTGTACTGCAACAGCCGCATGCTTTACGGCCTGGCGCTGCAGGGCAATGCGCCCCGGGCGCTGACCCGGGTGAACAAGCGCGGCGTGCCGTCGGCGGCGCTGGGGGTCTCGGCCGCGGCCACCGCGGCGGTGGTGGTGGTGAACTACCTGATGCCCGAGGGCGCATTCGGGATGCTGATGCTGCTGGTGGTGGCGGCGCTGGTGATCAACTGGGCGATGATCAGCATCACCCACCTGATGTTCCGCCGCCGCATGGCGGCCGAGGGGCGCAGCCCCGCCTTCCCCAGTCCCGGCGCGCCGGTGACCAACTGGCTGTGCCTGGTGTTCCTGGCCGGGATCCTGGTGGTGATGTGGTTCACCCCCGGCATCCGCACCGCGATCCTGCTGATGCCGGCCTGGCTGGCGCTGCTGAGCGTGATGTACTGGCTGCGCAGGCGCCAGGGACCGTCGGCGGCGGCCGCCCCGCAGCCGGGCGCGTGATGACGATTTGAACGAAACCGACATCCGGCTGTAACAAGCCGCGTGGAGAATGGCGCCTGCAGCACCGATGCCTCTCTCTCCCCATCGTTCTGCGCGGAATGCCCGGACCTCCCCTCCGGGCATTCCTGTTTTTGGGCCCCGGTCAGGCGCCGGGATCGGCGCTGGCGCGCCGTGCGCCGGGGCTGGCCGGCCTGCGTGCCGCATGTTGCGACAGGTCCTGGTGCAGGATCCGCCGCAGTTCGATGATCGCCTGCGCGGTCTCCTGCACGCTGTGCCCGGAGGTGATGACCTTTTCCGAGACGGCGCCGGGAAGGTGCGCGCTGCGATAGGGCACCAGGCCGTCATCCGATTCCTCCAGCGGCACCGCCGGATCCCGCCTGGCGATGATGGAGTGGTAGGGCAGCCCCGGCGCGATCGGCAGATCGGCGGCGGCGCGCACGAACGGATCGTCGCGGTCCAGGTTGTCGATGCTGGTCGGTGGCCGGCCGTTGCCGCTGCCGTCGGCGGCGTGCGCGCTGGCCACCGCGGTGAGCGCCTCGCCCAGTTCCTCCACCAGCGTCAGCGGCAGCCGGATCAGGCGCGAAACCCAGCGGCCCAGGGTATTGCCGGCCACCTCGGTGCCCCGGTGCGGGGTGGCGATGAAGACCGCCCGCCCAATGCCCCCGAAGGGTTCGAAGTGCAGCATGGGCCCCAGCCGGTCACGGATGCGGCGCTCCTGTTGCGGGGACAGGTCGCGCCCGGCCTGGAACCATTCCCACAGCTCGCCGTCGGCACGGGATACCAGCAGTCGCGAGATGAGCCCGCCCATGCTGTGCCCCACCAGCACGATGTCGTTCGAAGCAGGCGCAGTGCGGCCGGGATCAAAGTGGTCCAGCGCGTCTTCGACCAGCCCGCGGATGGCGGCGTGGTTGAGCACCACCGGCACGTTGGTCGGGTAATAGACCTGCCAGATCTGGAAGTTGCGGCGCAGGGTCCCGTCACCCTGGATTTCGTTGGCCACGTTCACCCAGGCCTCGGGGCTGCTGGCCAGGCCGTGCAGCATCAGGATGATCCGGCGCTCCGGGTCCCAGGGCTGCATCAGGTACAGGTGCGGGCGGTCGATGCCGTGCTCGCGGCCGAACAGGGTGCGCAGTGATTCGCGGTTGAAGCCCGAGCGCGCCAGCCACAGCCCGTAGCCGGCGGTGAAGTTGGCGGCCAGCGGCACGTCGTGGCCGTGCAGCGTGATCCGGTCGCTGGAATACGGGTCGTGCACCTCCACCC
>JAAYXJ010000272.1 GCA_012515985.1 Gammaproteobacteria bacterium | reverse complement strand
CCGGAAAGCGACATTGCCAGGGCCTGGAACGAGGACACGCCCGCCTCGGACTTCGTGCCCGCCAGCAGCAGCCGCACCATCTCCGGCACCTGCCGGAACTGCACGAAGCGCGTGCGGATGGAAAACCAGAGGCCCGCGCCCAGGCACAGGATGATCAGGGGCATGCTCCACACATACCCGTTCAAGGCTTCAACGAACTGCTCCACGCACTCTCTCCCCGTTTGTGTGGCGCCGCGGCCGGCGACGGCGCGACCGGCCGATTCTTACCGATCCCGCTGCACGGCGAAACCAGCCAGGCCGCTGCGCGGGAATCAAACCTGTCCGCCCACCGCGGGCGTCCTCGCCTCCAGCTCCTCCAGCTTGCGCGCCAGGGTCTCGGGCGAGCGGGTGTAGGGCGCCAGCAGCGCATACAGCGACGGCACCACGAACAGCGTCAGCAGGGTGGCAAACGCCACGCCCGAGATGATCACCACGCCGATGGTGGCGCGGCTGGCCGATCCGGGCCCGCCGGCGACCACCAGCGGGATCGCCCCCATGATGGTGGCGGCCATGGTCATCAGGATCGGGCGCAGGCGCACCGCCGAGGCCTCGGCGATCGCTTCGTGCACGCTGCGGCCGCCGTCGCGCAGCTGGTTGGCGAACTCCACCAGCAGGATGCCGTTCTTGGCCGCCAGGCCCACCAGCATGACGATGCCGATCTGGCTGAACAGGTTGAGCGTGCCGCCGGTGATCCACAGCCCGAGCAGCGCCCCCAGCACCGCCAGCGGCACCGTGAACATGATCACCAGCGGATGCAGGAAGCTCTCGAACTGCGCCGCCAGCACCAGGTACACCACTGCCAGCGCGAGCAGGAAGGTCAGCACGATGGTCCCGCCGGCCTCCTGGAACTCGCGGGTCTCGCCCTTCCAGTCGATCTGGGCGTGGCCCGGCAGCTCCTCGGCCGCCACGTCGTAGGTCCACTGGATCGCCTCGCCCATGGTGTAGCCCGGGGCCAGGCCGGCGCTGATGGTGATGGCGCGCAGGCGGTTGAAGCGGTTGAAGCTGCCCGGCTCGGCGACCTCCTGCAGCGTCACCAGGTTCGACAGCGGCACCAGCGTCCCGTCGCGACCGCGCACCCAGGTGTTGGAGAGGTCGTCGGGCTCCATGCGGTCGTCGCGGGCCGCCTGCAGCATGACGTCGTATTCCTCGCCGTCATCGATGTAGCGGGTCACCTGGCGCGAGCCCATCATGGTTTCCAGGGTGCGGCCGATCTCCTGCACCGACACGCCCAGGTCGGCGGCACGCGCGCGGTCGATCTCCACCCGCATCTGCGGCCGGGTTTCCTTGTAGTCCGAGTCCGGATCCTGGATGCCCGGGTTCTCCTCCATGCGCACCAGCATGCGGTCGCGCCACTCGGCCAGGTCCTCGTAGTTGGGCCCGCCCAGCACCAGCTGGTAGCGCTGGCCGCGCGCGCCGATCAGGCCGCCGGGGACGTTGGCCCGCACCTGCACGCCAGGCAGCTCGGAGAAGCTGTCGCGCACCGAGGCCACCACATCGGCGGTACTTTCCTCGCGCTCGCGCCAGTCCTTGAGGAATACGATCACCGCCCCCGAATGCATCTCCTCGCTGCCACCCCAGCCGCGCGGCACGCGCGAATTGGCGCGCTCGATCGGGCCGTCATCCCCGATGTGCTCGGCGAAGATCTGCTCCACCTGCTGGATCTGGGCCACGGTGTAATCGAAGCCCGCGCCCTCCGGCCCGTCCACCGCGACGAAGAACCGGCCGCGGTCCTCGGCCGGCGACAGCTCGCTGGGCACGCGCAGGAACAGCAGCGCTGTCACCACCAGGCACGCCGCCATCGCCGCCCCCACCAGCAGCCCAAGCCGGCCGGTGGGCAGCGCCACCAGCTTGCCGATGCTCCGGCCGTAGCCGGCGCTCGCCCGATGCAGGCAACGGTTGATGAAGGCGTTGAACTGGTTCTCCTTGCCGTGCGGGCGCACCAGCTTGGAGCACATCAT
>JAAYXJ010000271.1 GCA_012515985.1 Gammaproteobacteria bacterium | reverse complement strand
GCTGATGGCCAGCGTCACCTTCATCGGCCTGCTATCGGAGCTGCTGCCTTCCGGCGTGCTGCCGCAGATGGCCGGCGAGCTGGGCGAGTCGGATTCGCGCATCGGCCTGCTGGTGGGCGGCTACGCGCTGGCCTCGGCGCTCACCGCCATCCCGCTGGTCAGCGCCACCCTGCCGATGAACCGCAAGCACCTGCTGATGTGGCTGCTGGGCGGCTTCGCCCTGTCCAACATCGCGGTGGGGCTGTCGTCCTCATACGGTTTCATCCTGGGCGCGCGCATCCTGGGCGGGATCTGCGCCGGGGTGATGTGGCCGATGATCGCCGCCTACGGCTCGCGCCTGGTGCCGCCGGAGCAGCAGGGCCGCGCCATCACCGTGATCATGGCCGGCAACACGCTGGGCATCAGCATCGGCCTGCCAGTCATGACCTGGCTCGGCCTGGCCCTGGGCTGGCGCATCGAGTTCATCGTGCTCGGCCTGCTCGCCGCGCTCATCGCCGCGCTCAGCCATTTCCACCTGCCGGAGATGCCGGGCGAGGCGCGCAGCCGCGGCAACTCGCCGCTGGTGCTGCTCAAGCATCCCGCCATCCTCATCGTGATGCTGCTGACCTTCCTTTCCGTGGTCGCGCATTACTCCGTCTACACCTACATCAGCCTGCTGGTGGAGCGCGCACAGCTTGCCGGCGGCATCGGCGGCGCGCTGGCCATCTTCGGCGTCGGCTCGGTGATCTCGGTGCTGCTGGCCGCGCGGTTCATCGACGCCTGGCTGCGCGGGCTGATCGTGGCCATGCTGGCCCTGGGCGCCATCTCGATGCTGCTGCTGCTCGGCTTCGCGCAGGTGCCAGGCGTCGCGCACCTGGCGTTCTTCCTGTGGGGCATCGCCTTCGGCCCCCTGGTCACCATGTACCAGGCCGCCGTGGCCCGGCGCGTGGACCGCGGCCGCGACGTGGCCACCTCGTTGCAGTCCAGCGTGTTCAACTTCTCGATCATGGTCGCCAGCTGGGTGGGAGGAGTGATGCTGGTGCGGCTGGCCGACCTTGGGGTGCGGGGGATCGTGTGGCTGGCGCTGGGCTGTTTCGTAGTGGCGGCGGGCGTGGCGTGGAGGGCGAAGCGGGCGCTCGCCTGAGGCGGCTGGAGTCAATCCGCCGGCACGAACCGCACCCGCGTCGAGACGGCCACCTCGTCCGGGATGATCGACAGGTCCGCCCAGGAGCCACCGCCAACGTCAAAGGCAAGCCGGCTGACCCGCGCCTTGCCGGCGAGCTCCGGGCGGCTGCCGGACGAGAGCGTGAACTCCAGGGTCACGGGCTTGCTGATCCCGCGCAGTTCCAGCACGCCGTCGGTGCTGTAGCGGTCCCCGCCCAGGTGGGTGAATCCTTCGGCCGTGTAGCGCGCCTCGGCGAACCGGCCGACGTTGAAGAAGGCGCTGCCCCGGAGCGTGTCATCGCGGTCGGACAGGCCGGTATCGACGTCGGCCAGCGGGATGACGACGTCGAGCCGGGCCTCCCCGGGGCGTTCGGGATCGAAGCTCATGGTGGTGCGGAAGCTGGGGAAGCTGCCGGCGAACGTCTCGCCCTGGTAAGCCGTGGCGAAGGTCAGCGCGCCGCCGGTCTGCACGTAGTCGGCGGCCGATGCGGTCGGGGCGGCGGCAAGCGCCGCGGCCAGCGTCAGGGGGAGCACAAGGGTGCGGATATTGAAGTTCATGCCATTCCTCCGGGAGTCTGTTGGATGGGGCCAGGCGCGCGCCTGCGCTGCGGCAGCATGCGCCGCAGGGTGTCGTCGCGCTGGACGAAGTGGTGGTACAGGGCGGCGCCGGCATGGGCCGCCACCAGCAGCACGAGCAGCCAGAAGCCGACGACGTGCACCTGGCTGGCCAGGTCGGCCAGCGCTTCGCTGCTGCCGGCGATGGCGGGCAGGTTGAAGAGCTTGAACCACTGCAGCGGGTAGCCGGACGCGGAGTTGAACAGCCAGCCGCTGAGCGGGATCGCGAACATCAGCACGTACAGCGCTGCATGGGTGAGGTCGGCCATCCGCTTCTGCCAGGTGGGCGTGCCCGGCACGGGCCTGGGGCTGCCCGCGAACAGGCGCCAGGCAAGCCGCAGGGCCACCAGCGCCAGCAGGGTCAGGCCCACGGACTTGTGGAGCGCGTAGGCCTCGATCATGGCCGGGCTGGGATCCATGTCCACCATGGTCAGGCCGCGCCAGCCCAGCCATGCCAGCATGGCCAGGATGAGCCAGTGCAGGAGCTGGCTCACCCAGCCCCAGCGATGTCCGGTGTTGCGCAAGGTCATGGAGTCCTCCTTTGGGACTGATTCTTTGTTGCCGGGCGGGCTGCGTACGAAAAGGAGCGGCGCGCCCCCAAGCATGCGCCGGTAGAATCCGGAAATGCACCAGCAAGCTGGCTCGCCCCCGGACCTTAGGAAGTACGCCTGGCTCTCCATCGCGACGGCCCTGGTGACGATGCTGCTCAAGAGCGGCGCCTGGGCGATCACCGGCTCGATGGGCCTGCTGGCGGATGCGGCCGAGTCGCTGGTGAACCTGGTTGCGGCCGTCGCGGCACTGGTGGCCGTGACCATCGCGGCGATGCCGGCCGATGAAAACCACCATTTCGGCCACTCCAAGGCGGAATACTTCTCCGCGGCGCTGGAAGGCATCCTCGTGGTGGTTGCGGCCGGGTCGATCATCTACCTGGCGGTCGACCGGCTGCTGAACCCGCGGCCGCTGGACTCGCTGGGCCTGGGCCTGGCGCTGTCCATCGTCAGCGCGGTGTTCAATGGCGTGGTCGGGCAGGTGCTGATCAGGGTGGGCAGGCGCCACCGCTCGGTGGCGCTGCGCGCCGATGGCACCCACCTGATGGCCGACGTGTACACCTCGGTGGGGGTGGTGATTGGGTTGGCGCTGGTGTGGGCGACCGGCTGGGAATGGCTGGATCCGGTGGTCGCGATCCTGGTGGGCGTGCACATCCTGGTGGCCGGCTACCGACTGATCTCGGAATCAACCGGCGGCCTGATGGATGCGTCCCTCTCTCCCGAAGACAACGCCCGGATCCAGGAGATCCTGGACGCGCATACGGAAAAGGGCCGGATCGAGTTCCATTCGGTGCGCACCCGCGAGTCGGCGGCGCGCCAGTTCATGGAAATGCACATGCTCGTCCCCGGCGACTGGACCGTGCGCCGCGGCCACGATGTGATGGAAGACCTCATCGACAGGATCAATGAGGAGTTCCCGGCCATGCGGGTCACCGGGCACCTGGAGCCGATTTCCGATCCGCGCAGCTACGAGGACATGCACCTGTAGCTCCGGCCTACGGGCCCCGCCCGGGTGTGGGTGACCAGGATGCCGAACGGGTGCTCGCGGATGATGCGGTGCAACTCGTCGGGGCGCCTTTCGGCGAAATGATCGGGTACGTGCATCGGCCTGCCGTCAGTTTTCCGGGGAGCTGCGCACAGTCTCGCAGCCCGCGCGCGTTGGTTCGATGCAGACGCCCGCGCGAACGGTGTCTTGACGCGCCGGCATTCACCATCGCCCAGGGCGTTAGCAGGTGATCGATGACGTGTTGGAGCGCTACGAGGCGCACCTGGCGTTCCTCACCGTCTCGTCCGAGCGCGACACCGCCTCGGTGCTGACCCCGGCGGTCCGCCCCCCAGGATGAGCTTTCCGCCTTGCCCCGGGACGCCAGTGACGTGCAGGATCTGGGCGAGCCCGACAGGTAGCCGGGGCTTCAGGACATCCTCGAGGATCGGGACGGCATGCGGATCACGCGGCAACGGGCACTGGGGCT
>JAAYXJ010000270.1 GCA_012515985.1 Gammaproteobacteria bacterium | reverse complement strand
TGCACGCCGCCGGCGCGCCGATCGCACTGGGATCCGACGCCCCGCAGTTCTTCAACGTGCCCGGCTTCTCGATCCATCACGAGCTGCGGATGATGGTGGCCGCGGGCCTGACGCCCTACGAAGTGCTGGTCACCGGCACGCGCGCGCCGGCGCACTACTTCGGCACGCCCGGGGCGTTCGGAACGGTCGAGCCGGGGCGTCGCGCCGACCTGGTCCTGCTTGAGGCCAACCCGCTGGAGGACGTGGCCAACGTGCAGCGCCGGGTCGGAGTGGTGGTGCGCGGGCAATGGCTGCCGGAAGCGCAGATCCAGGCGCGGCTGGAGCGGATCGCGGCGGCCGCGGAGTGAAGCCGCGCTGCAGTCAACTGGGGAAAACCCCAGCTGCCCGCCCGGCGTGCGCCGACTAGCATGGCGCGGGCCCAAAACCGCGTATCCAGGATCGACCGATGACCATCCACGCCATCCACGACGGCGGCTACGCCTCGCTGCCGCAGCCTTCGCGCAACGAGAGCACCCACACCGTTGCACCGGCCGAAAGGCTGACCGACATCGCCAACCGCTATGGGGTGGGCGTGCAGGACATCCTCAAGGCCAATCCGTCGATCCAGAACCCGGACATGGTGTACCCGCAGCAGGAGCTGACGATCCCGCCGCGGGTCAGCGACGATCCGAGCGTGAGCGTCTCCAACGACGGCAGCATCGGGGTCTCCAACCGCACCACGGAGACCACCACCACGACGTCGGAAAACGGCACCGTCGACAAGTCCTCCACCTCGGCCAGCGGCGGCATCAGCGTCAACCCCGACAAGGGCACCATCACCCTCTCGGGCGGTCTGTCCTTCAGTGAGTCGGTCACCAGCGCCAAGGGCTATGGCGTGAGCTTCAGCGCCGGCGGCAACGCTTCGGTCACCGGGGGCGGGAAGACCGAAGACGGGGTGACCACCTGGCAGCTCTCCTCCGACGTCTCGATCTTCATCAAGGGTGGGGTGAACACGCCGCAGGCGGGGCTGGAGATCGGGCGTACCGAAGGCATCCGCACGTCGTACTCGGTGGCCATGCCCGAGGACAGTGCCGTCGATCCGCTGTCCATCAATCCATTCGATCCCTCCACGATGCCCGAAGGCACCGTGGTGACCATGGACGGCTCGCAGTACACCACCAATGAATTCAAGGCGACCTTCAAGAAGCTGGCCGCCGAGACCAGGGTCACCGACGAGACCGGGGTGAGCACCGCGATCGAGCGCACCGGCGAGGACACGGTGCGCGTGACCGCCGGCCCGACCGAGGCCATCAAGGCGTACAACGGCGTGGGCGTGGACTTCAAGGTGGCCAGCGTGATGCTCGGCCGCAACGACAGCCTGTCGGAAGCGACCCTCAAGACCGCCGAGTTCGACCTGTCCACCGAAGAAGGCCTGGCCGCCTACAACGACTTCCTCGCCACCGGGACCCTGCCGTCCGACAACGGCGACGGCGTGGATGGCGTGGCCACCATCGAGAAGCTCGACTACAGCTCGCAGTCGCAGCTCTCGGGCAAGCTCGGGCCGCTCAAGCTGACCCTGGACGGGGCGGAGAACACCGGCAACATGGTGATGACCACGCATGCCGACGGCACCGTGGAGCGCAGCGTGGACCTGCAGTACTCGGGCAACGTGCCGATGAACATCAGCCAGCGCTGGGACGCCGAGGGCAACGAGATCGCCAGCGAGCGCATCTACAGCTACGACATCCAGGTGGACGGGCAGAACGAGCAGCTGCTCAACGCCGCGCTG
>JAAYXJ010000269.1 GCA_012515985.1 Gammaproteobacteria bacterium | reverse complement strand
GGCGTCGGCGTAGCAGGCCGCGAGCGTCGCCAGCGCGGCGCCGGAGTCGAAGCGGCCGGCGTTGAAGAAGTAGGGGCTGGTGCGGCCCGACTTCAGCGTGAACCCGCCGAAGCGCAGGGCCTCGGCCTGGAGCGCCAGGCGCAGGAACCGGGAGCGGTGGTCGGGCATGGCGGGAAAAGGCGGCGGCGGAACGGGCAATGGTAGCAACCGCGGCGCATTGACTCCGGTCATACCCCCGCCGCGGGGATTGGACTATGGTCGTCGGGACGACGAAACCCAATCCGGTGGAGGAGCGAGATGCAGAATCGGACCAGGCTCGGGATGGCGATCGCGGCGACCCTGTTCGTGGCCGTCGCCTGCGGCAAGACCGACGGCGAGGCCGCGACGGCGGCGGCAGCCGCCCAGGACGCGGACGCGGCGGCCACGGCCGCTGCCGGCGCGCCCACCGCGCAGGAAGGTGCGGCGGCCGGCGGCGTGGCCGGCGCCGGGCCCATCGCCCAGGCGGCCGACCCGGCCGGCGCGGCCGCGGCCGACGGGGACCCGCTGCGGGCCACCGCGGCGGCCATGTTCGGCACCATCCCCGAGAGCGTGGACGAGCTGCGCGGCCAGCCGCTGGTCGCCGAACAGGTCGAGCTGGGCCGCATGCTGTGGTTCGAGCCGCGGCTGTCGCGCAGCCACCTGATCACCTGCAACACCTGCCACAGCCTGGGCACCGGCGGCGCCGACAACGTGCCGGTCTCGATCGGCCACGGCTGGCAGAAGGGCCCGCGCAACTCGCCGACCATGCTCAACGCGGTGTTCAACGCCGCCCAGTTCTGGGACGGCCGCGCCGCCGACCTGGCCGAGCAGGCCAAGGGCCCGGTGCAGGCGAGCGTGGAGATGAACAACACGCCCGAGCTGGTGGTGGAGACGCTGGAGAGCATCCCGCGCTACGTCGAGCTGTTCAGCGAGGCCTTCCCGGGCGAGAAGCCGGTCAGCTTCGACAACGTGGCGCGGGCGCTGGAGGCCTTCGAGGCGACCCTGGTGACGCCGGGTTCGCGCTTCGACCAGTGGATCCTGGGCGACGATTCGGCGCTGGACGAGACCGAGCGCCGCGGCCTGGAGCTGTTCGTCACCAGCGGCTGCGCGTCCTGCCACAACGGCCGCAACTTCGGCGGGCAGACCTACTTCCCGTTCGGCGTGCTCGAGCGCCCGGGCGCCGAGATCCTGCCCGAGGGCGACAAGGGCCGCTTCGCGGTCACCCAGACCGCGAGCGACGAGTACGTGTTCCGCTCCTCGCCGCTGCGCAACGTCGAGCTGACCGCGCCGTACTTCCACAGCGGCCAGGTCTGGGACCTGGAGCAGGCGGTGGCGATCATGGGCACGGCCCAGCTGGGCCGCGAGCTCGACGACGACGAGGCCAGCGCCATCGCCGCCTTCCTGCGCACCCTGACCGGGCGCCAGCCGGTGGTGGAGTACCCGATCCTGCCGCCGAGCTCGCCGACGACGCCAAAGCCGGTCGCGATGTAGCGGCCGGCGCCGTCCGCCGCTGCCGGCGCGCCGGCAGCCGGGGCGGCGGTGCGCTAACCTTGCCGGCGCGGCGGGCCCATGCCCGCCGCGTCCGTCTTTCAGCACCGGCAGACCATGCGCATCATCAGCTTCAACGCCAACGGCATCCGTTCGGCGGCCAACAAGGGATTTTTCGACTGGTTCGCCGAACAGGACGCCGACATCCTGTGCGTCCAGGAAACCAAGGCCCAGGAGCACCAGCTCACGGGCGAGGAGTTCCGGCCCCCCGGCTACCACGTCGCCTTCCGCGACGCGACCACCAAGAAGGGCTACAGCGGCGTGGCGATCTACAGCCGCCGCGAGCCCGATGAACTGCGCACCGGCCTGGGCTGGGATCCGTTCGACGACGAGGGGCGCTACATCGAGGCGCGCTTCGGCAACCTGTCGGTGGTGTCGTTCTATATCCCCTCCGGATCCTCCGGGGAGCTGCGCCAGGGCTTCAAGTTCCAGGTCATGGACTGGCTCAAACCGATCCTGGACCAGTGGCTGGCCAGCGGCCGCGACTACGTGCTGTGCGGCGACTGGAACATCGTGCGCTCGCGCAACGACATCAAGAACTGGACCTCCAACCAGAAGAACTCCGGCTGCCTGCCCCCCGAGCGCGCCTGGCTCAACGGCCAGATCGCCGACGACTGCGGCGACGGCTCCCCGCAGCCCGACCACGGCTGGGTGGACACCTTCCGCGCGCTCAAGCCCGATGCCGTGGAATACACCTGGTGGTCGAACCGCGGCCGGGCCCGTGCCAACAACGTGGGCTGGCGGATCGACTACCAGCTGGCCACTCCCTCGCTGCGAGAGCGCCTGACGGGCTGTTCGATCGCCCGTGAGCCGCGCTTCTCCGACCACGCCCCCTACACCGTGGACTACGCCGGGTGAGCGCCGCCAAAGCCGCGAAGCCTTCGGTCTGGAAGGCGTTCGCGCAGCCCTCGGCGGTCACGCTGTTCTTCTTCGGCTTTGCCTCGGGCCTGCCGTTCCTGCTGGTGGCCGGCACCCTGGCCTACTGGTTGCGCGAGGGCGGCATCCAGCTGCGTGAGATCACCATGATCGCCAGCGCCGGCATGGCCTATTCGTTCAAGTTCCTGTGGGCGCCGCTGGTAGACCGCTGGCGGCTGCCGCTGCTGGGCCGCTTCGGCCAGCGCCGCGGCTGGCTGCTGCTGGCCATGGGCCTGGTGATCGTGGGGCTGCTGTCGATGGCCATGCTCACCCCGGACCAGCTGGTGCCGTTCGTGTGGCTGACCCTGCTGGTGGCGTTCTCCGGGGCCACGCTCGACATCGCGGTGGACGCCTACCGGGTGGAGGTCGCGCCGCCCTCGGCGCAGGGCGCGCTGGTGGCCACCTATTCGCTGGGCTACCGGATCGCGCTGATCATCTCCGGCGCGGTGGCGCTGCTGCTGGCCGACCAGACCAGCTGGGCCAACGTGTACCGGATCATGGCCGCGTTCATGGCGATCCCGGTGGTCGTGTGCTTGTTCGCCGCCGAGCCCGAGGTGGTGCGGGTGCGCGTGCAGGGCTGGGTGGCCGGCCTCAGGGAAGGCGTGGTGGAGCCGTTCGCCGACTTCTTCCGCCGCTTCGGCATCGGCATGGCGCTGGTGATCCTGGTGTTCATCCTGTCGATGAAGATCTCCGACCAGGCGCTGGTGGGCGGCATCATCGGCCCGTTCTACCTCGACCAGGGCTACACCCTGACCGAGATCGCGGCGGTGACCAAGGTGTATGGCATCTGGGTGGGCATCGCTGGCGCGTTCCTGGGCGGGGTGGCGGTGGCGCGCTGGGGCATCCGCTGGCCGCTGCTGGTGGCAATCGTCCTGGGCGCGGCCAGCAACCTGCTGTACCTGAGCCTGATCGGCGCCGATGGCAGCCTCGGGCGGCTGACGGTGGTGATCTCCGGCGAGAACCTGGCCCAGGGCTTCCTTGGCACCACAGCGGTGGCCTACATGTCGGCGCTGGTCAACCAGCGCTACACGGCCACCCAGTACGCGCTGTTCTCGTCGCTCATCATGCTGCCGGGCAAGGTGCTCGGGTTTTTCTCCGGCTGGATCGTCGAGGTGACCGAGGGCTACGCGGTCTACTTCATCATCACCGCGGCGGTGGCGGTGCCGGCGGTGCTGCTGTTCTTCTGGCTCTACCCGCGGGTGCGCCTGGCCGGCGACGATGATCCGGCCACGCCTGCCGCAAGCCGGGAGCCGGCTGCAAGCTAGGGTTTTCCCTTCTTGCCGCTGCCGGCCGCGCGTGGCAGTTTTCCCCGCGAACAGGCAGGACGAGGGGGAATCGCGGATGGCCCGGATCATCCTCAACGACGTCGACGAGATGTTGCTTGATCGCATTGGCCGGCTGGCCGCCAGGTGCGGTTGGGACATGTCCGGCGCGGTCTCGCACCTGCTGGAAAAAGGCCTGGCCGAGTACGATCGCGCCGACGCGCTGCGCTTCGAGGACAGCGAAGCCCAGGCCCTCCAGGCCGCCCTGGAGGCGCTTGCCGGCGTCCCCGACGACCCGGGTTTTGCAATGATCGGCCGCGCCCGGCCCGCGGGGTAGTTCCGCCCAGCGCTACGCGGGGTAGATCCCGCCGAGCACGCGCGGGCCTGCGGCGCCGGTGACCGCGGGCAGGTTGCCCGCAAGCCCGTGGGCGGTGCGCCAGGCAAGCCAGGCAAAGCCCATCGCCTCCACGAAATCAGGATCCAGGCCGTGCGCGGCCGTCGATTCCAGGCGACAGCCGCCCAACGCGCTGGCCAGGGTCCGCATCAGCACCGGATTGTGCACGCCCCCGCCGCACGCAATCACCCGCGTGGTTGCGGGCTGCACGGCCTGCAGGGCGTCGGCCACGGTGTGGACCGTGAGTTCGAGCAGGGTGGCCTGCACGTCGGCCGGGGACTCATCGCCGGCGAGCCTGGCCTCCAGCCAGCGCAGGTTGAACTGGTCGCGCCCGGTGGAGCGCGGCGGCGGGGTGGCGAAGAAGGGTTCGTCGAGCAGCCGCTGCAACAGTGCCGCGTCCACTTCGCCGCCCGCGGCGAAGGCGCCCCCGCGATCGAAACGCTGGCCGGTGTGGCGCTGGCACCAGGCATCCATCAGCGCGTTCGCCGGCCCGGTGTCGAAGCCGCGCACCGGGCCGCCTCCCGCGCTCGACGGGAGCAGCGTGAGGTTGGCGATCCCGCCCAGGTTGAGCACGGCGCGATCCTCGTGCGGATCAGCCAGCAGCGCCGCATGCAGCGCCGGGAGCAGCGGGGCGCCGTGGCCGCCGGCCGCCACGTCGCGCCGCCGGAAGTCGGCCACCACCGCGATGCCGGTGCGCTCGGCCAGCAGCGATGGATCGCCGAGCTGCAGGGTGAAGGGATGCGTGCCATCGCCGGCGCGTCCGAGCGGGCGGTGGCGCAGGGTCTGGCCGTGGCTGCCGATCGCGGCGACCCGCGGGGCGTCCACCCCCGCGCCCGACAGGAGCGCGCCGACGGCTGCGGCGAAGCCGCTGGCAATGCGGACATCCAGCTCGCCGATCTCATCCAGGGTCAGCGCCTTGTCGTCTTGTCCCAGCGCGACCAGGCGTTCGCGCAGGTCGTGGGGCCACGGCGAAGTCCGGGCGGCGAGCAAACGTGGCTGCGCCGGGGCGGTGAAGTCCACCAGCGCGGCGTCGACGCCGTCGGCGCTGGTGCCCGACATCAGGCCGACGTAGAGGTTGCGCTCAGTGGGAACCGGGAAGGACATGGCTCAGGGCCGCGCCCCGGGGAGGGGCGCCCGCTTGAATGTAGCCGCAGGGCGCGCCCGCCGCACGCGGGCGGGGGCTCAGCCGCGGTCTGCTGCGGGAACGGCCTGGCCGGCCGAGGCGATCGCCGGCGCTTGGGCGGCCTGCTGGCGCGCGTAGTGCAGCTGCTCGTACTGCTGGATCCGGGCCAGCGTCGGCGCGGTCTCGGCCTTGAACCGGGCCAGCGCCTCGCCCTTGAGCGGCTCGGGCGGCGGCATGGTGACCTTCAGCGGATCGCGGTGCTTGCCGTTGACGCGGAATTCGTAATGCAGGTGCGGGCCGGT
>JAAYXJ010000268.1 GCA_012515985.1 Gammaproteobacteria bacterium | reverse complement strand
CGTGGAGCGGTCCACCAGCACCGACAGGTACAGCTCCTTGGCGATGTCGGTGCCCTCGGAGATCAGCACCGAATCGATCGGCAGCGCCACGCCCGCGGTCTGGTAGGTCTCCATGCGGGTACCAAGCATGGCCTTGGCGTAGTCGCGCACTTCATCCAGGGTCCGGGCCAGCTTGACGCCCCCGGCCTTGCCGCGGCCACCTGCGTGGATCTGCGCCTTGACGACCCACAGGTCGCCCGGGATGGCCTTGGCGGCCTCCACGGCCTCCTCGGGTGAGCGCGCGACGCGCCCGGCGGGAACGGCGATGCCGTAGTCGGCAAAAAGCTGTTTTGCCTGGTATTCGTGGAAATTCATGTGGAATCCATGCGTGGAAGGGGAGTTGACTCGGCGCGCGGCCGGCCCCTTATTCTCGCCGAAGCACCCGGCCCGGGCAAAACGCGGCCACGCCCGGCCGCCACCGGCCGCGCTCCGGCCCGGCCTATACTCGCCAGCTGGCACCCACGGGCCCCGCCGCTTGCCTTCGATTTTCGCCCCGCCCGCCTACACCCAGCGCGTCCTGCGGCGCGAGCTCTACCTGTTCTCGCTTTACCGGCTGCTCGAGGCCAGCCTGCTGGCACTGATCGTGTTCGGGCCGGGCGAGGCGCTGATCGGCGAACCACGCGACGCCGCGCTCGCCACGGCCGCCTGCCTGGCCTATGTGCCCGCGGCGATCCTGCTGCTGGTGTGGTCGCGCCGAACCGACACCCGGATGTCGGAAGTGGCCCTGGTAGGGGTGTCCGCGGACGTGGTCATCGCCGCCCTGGTCAGCCATGCCATGCCCCAGGCCGTGCCAGGGGTGGCGCTGATGCTGGTCTTCAACCTCGGCGCGGCGGCGCTCTTCCTGCGCCTGCAGGCCAGCCTCGCGGTCGCGGCGTTCGCCTCCGGGGCGATGCTGGTCGAATTCGTGTGGAGCCGCCTGGAAGGACCGTCGGCGGACCGCCCGCTGGCCGAGCTGCTGATGTTCGCCTTCAGCTTCTTCGCCATGGTCACCCTCACCTTCCTGCTGGGCGAACGCCTGCGCGCCAGCCAGGACCTGGCCGACCGGCGCGGCGCCGAGGCCGAGGGGCTGGCCGGGATCAACGAGCTCATCATCCGCCGCATGCGCACGGGCGTGCTGATGGTCGACGGCACCCGGGCGATCCGCCTGGCCAACGAGGCGGCCATCCAGCTGTATGGAGATTCCGAGCATGGCCTGGATGGCCGCGGCCTGGCCGAAGTCTCGCCGGAGCTGGCCGCCCGCCTGTCGCACTGGCTGCGCACTGGCGAGTCCGATGACACGCCAATGACCTACGGCCATGAAAAGCTCGAGGTGCAGCCGCGTTTCACGCGCCTGTTCAACGACAGCGACACGGTGCTGGTGTTCCTCGACGACACCTCGCTGGTGTCGCGCCGGGCGGAGTCACTGACGCTGTCGGCGATGGGCCGCTTCTCGGCCAGCCTCGCCCACGAGATCCGCAACCCGCTGGCGGCGATCAACTACTCGGTTCAGCTGCTGGAGGAATCCCCCGCGCTGCCCGAGAGCGACCGCCGCCTGGTGGAGATCATCCACCAGCAGTGCCAGCGCACCAACGCGATCATCGAGAGCGTGCTGGGACTGGCGCGGCGCGAGCGGGCGATGGGCGAACAGCTGGAACTGGTCGCCTTCGTGCGGCGGTTCGTGGACGAATTCACGCGCCTCATGTCGCCGGAGAACGGGCAGGTGCGCGCCGCCGGGCGCGAGCGGCCGCTGACCGGCGTTTTCGACCCCGGCCACCTGCACCAGGTCCTGACCATCCTGGTTCAGAACGCCCTCACCTACGGCCGCCTGCCCGGCGAGCCGGCGCGGATCACGGTGGCCGCCCAGGAACGCGAAGGTCGCCCGGCGGTGGAAGTCGTCGACCGCGGCCCGGGGGTGCCCGACGCCATTGCCGCCCAGCTCGGGCGCCCCTTCTTCACCACGTCCGAGCACGGCACCGGCCTGGGCCTGTACATCGCGCGCGAGCTGTGCCGCTCCAACGGCGCCAGGCTCGACTACGTGCCGGTGCCGGCGGG
Organism: Gammaproteobacteria bacterium; assembly: GCA_012515985.1. Classification (GTDB taxonomy): domain Bacteria; phylum Pseudomonadota; class Gammaproteobacteria; order Xanthomonadales; family Xanthomonadaceae; genus Luteimonas. The sequence continues at coordinate 10,969 of JAAYXJ010000268.1, read as the reverse complement.
CGGGGCCTGCTTCCGGGTCACCTTCTCCGGGCGCAACCCGCTGCTGGCCCGGGACGGGACCTGACGCTCCCCCAACCAGCCGGGATTCAGCGCAAACCGGGTCAGAATCGGACCCGGAACGTTACTTTGTGACTGATGCAAGGCACAATGGGAGCTGAATCCGTACTGCCCCGGCCGCGTCCATGAGTGAACACAGCAGCGTTCTGATCGTCGACGATGAACACGACATCCGGGAACTGCTGGTCCTGACCCTTGGCCGCATGGGGTTGCGCACCGACACCGCCCCCAACCTCTCCGCCGCCCGGCAGATGCTGGCCACGGTGAGCTACGACCTGTGCCTGACCGACATGCGCCTGCCGGACGGCTCGGGGCTGGAGCTGGTGGCGGAGATCGCCACGCGTTTTCCGCAGACCCCGGTCGCGGTCATCACCGCCTACGGCAACGTCGAGGCCGCGGTGGAAGCGCTCAAGGCCGGCGCCTTCGACTTCGTCAGCAAGCCGGTGGACGTGCACATGCTGCGCGGGCTGGTCCGCCAGGCGCTGGAGCTCGGGCAGCGCGAACAGCAGCCGGAGGAATCCAGCCGGCTGTTCGGCGAATCCGAGGCCATGATCGCCCTGCGCCGCACCATCGCGAAGGTCGCCCGCAGCCAGGCGCCGGTACACATCAGCGGCGAGTCGGGGACCGGCAAGGAACTGGTCGCCCGCACCATCCACGCCCAGGGCTCGCGCGCGGCCGGGCCGTTCGTACCGGTCAACTGCGGTGCAATCCCCAACGAGCTGATGGAAAGCGAGTTCTTCGGCCACAAGAAGGGCAGTTTCACCGGCGCCCATGCCGACAAGCCCGGCCTGTTCCAGTCCGCGGACGGCGGCACGCTGTTCCTGGACGAGGTGGCCGAGCTGCCGCTGTCCATGCAGGTCAAGCTGCTGCGGGCCATCCAGGAGAAGAAGGTGCGCCCGGTGGGCGCCCAGAACGAGGTGGACGTGGACGTGCGCATCCTCTCGGCCACCCACAAGGACCTGGGCGCGCTGGTCGAGCAGGGCAGCTTCCGCCACGACCTGTACTACCGCATCAACGTCATCGGCCTGCACGTCCCGCCGCTGCGCGAGCGCAGCGGCGACCTGCCGCTGCTGTCCACCGCCATCCTGCAGCGCCTGGCGCAGGCCATGCACCGGGACGTGCCGGTGCTTTCCGATGAGGCGCTCGCAGCCCTGGAGGCATACGCGTTCCCGGGCAACGTGCGCGAGCTGGAGAACGTGCTCGAGCGCGCCCTGGCGCTGGCCGATGGCGACGTGATCAAGGCCGAGGACCTGCAGCTGCCCAAACACGAGGCGCGGCCCCACCCGCCGGCGGCCGCCGCCGGACAGCCCGGCGCCGACCCGGCGCGGATCAGCCCCTACGACACCGCTTCCAGCGCCCTGCCCTCCTACATCGAGGAAATCGAGCGCGCCGCGATCCAGCAGGCGCTGCAGGAAAACCGCTACAACAAGACCCGCACCGCGGCGGCGCTGGGCATCACCTTCCGCGCCCTGCGCTACAAGCTCAAGAAGCTCGGCATCGACTGAGCCGCGCGGCCCGCCGGTCAGCCGCTGCGGCGCCGGAACAGCAGGAAGGACACGGCGAGCATCACCGCCGGCGGGATCAGGTAGGCGATGCGGAAGTCGAACTGGTACACCCCCGCCAGGCGGACGAACTGGTTCTGCAGCAGCCAGAACCCCAGCGCGAAGACCACCCCGATGAAGAGCCTGCGTCCCAGCCCGCCGCTGCGCAGACTGCCGAAGGCGAACGGGACGGCCGCAAGCACCAGCGCCAGTACGTTGAGCGGATAGAACCAGCGGCCCCAGTAGTGCTCTTCGTACTCGCTGGCGTCCAGGCCGTTGCGCTGCCGGTAGTCGATGCCGCTGCGCAGGTCGGCGGCGCTCTGGTAGCGCGGGCGCCACAGGTTGCCGGCGGTGGCCAGGGCCGCGGCGTCCAGCTCCGACGTCCAGCGCTCCTCCATCACGTCGGTTTCCGACACCGCGCGTTCCTCGAACCACACCCGGCGCACGTCCCGCAGCAGCCAGCCGTCGCCGTCGTGCTCGGCGGTGGCGGCATTGGCCACGGAAACCAGGCGTCCCTGGCCATCGAATTCGAACAGCCGCACCTGACTGAGTTCCAGCACCGGCGCGCCCTCCGCCCCGGTGCGCTCCTGGCCACCCTGGGCGTTGAGGAAGGTCTGGCCTTCGCGGGCCCAGAGGCCGGAGTAGCGGGCCACGATCAGGTCGCTGGACTTGGCCGCGGCCTTCATGGTGTCGGCGCTGCGCTGTGCCCATGGGGCCAGGGTCTCGGCGTTGATCACCATCACCGCGGTCAGCACCAGCAGCGGCACCGCCACCGAGGCGCTCAGGCGCTTGCGCGACAGCCCCAGCGCGCGCAGCGCGGTGAGCTCGGAACTTGTCGCAAGGATCCCCAGGCCCATCAGCGTGCCGATCACCGCCGCGGTCGGGAACATCATGTAGGCCCGGCGCGGGACGGTGTAGACGACAAAGGTCAATGCGCTCACGAAGCCGTAATTGCCTTCGCCGATGTCGTCGATCTCCGACAGCAGGCCGCTGATCATCAGGTCCAGACCGGTCAGCACCGCCCACGCCAGCAGCACGGTGGTCATGACCACCCGCGCCACGTACAGGTCGTGGATCCTGGGGAAGGGCCTCATCCGCGCCGCCTCCACGGAGCCAGCCGCAGCCGCCCGTCGGTCGCGTACAGCCAGATGCCCAGCGCCAGCACCGGCAGCACCAGCCACCACAGGCCGACGCCGGCCGGAAGCTTGCCCTCGGCCAGCCAGTCCTGGCCCAGCTGCATCAGGTTGACGCACACGAAGTAGCCCAGGAACGCGATCATGGTGCGCCCATAGCGGGACTGCCGCGGCGGGCTGCGCGCCAGCGGCACCGCCAGCAGGCCGAAGCCCAGCGCCAGCAGCGGCGGCGCCAGGCGGTAGTGGAGCTCGGCGCGGGCCTCGGGCCGCAGGTCGTCAAGCAGGGCGACGGTGGGCATCACTTCCGGATCGGTCTCGTCGCGGCTGTGGTCGGCCTCGGGCAGCTGCAGCTCGTTGCTGGCAAAGCGCATCAGGCGGAAGTCCAGGCCCTCCGCGTGCGGTCCTTCGACCCGGAAGCCGTCGTCGAGCACCAGGAAGCGATCGCCGTCGGGCTCCACGCGCAGGCGCCCGGTGGCCGAGGTGGTCACGTCCATCCGCTCGCCCTCCTGCCGGTACACGAAGACCCGGGCCATGTGGGTTCCATCGCCCGACATCCCGCCAACATAGACCACCCCGCCTCCGCCCGGGACCTCGACGAAGCGCCCGGCCTCCAGCCCGGCGATCAGCAGGCTGCGACTGCCGGCCTCGATCATGCGCGCGGAATAATCCCGCGCCCAGGGGCCAAGCCAGACCGAGCACACCGCGATCACCACCACCATCGGCACCAGCAGCATCAGGACGGGCCGCAGCAGGCGGCGCGGGCCGACGCCCACGGCGGTGAGCACCGGCGCTTCGGAGTCGCGGTACAGGCGCCCAACCGCCATCAGCAGTCCCAGCAGCAGGCCCAGCGGAAGGATCAGCGGCAGGTAGTTGAGGACCTGCAGGCCGAGCTGGGAGAGCATCATCCCCGCCGGCACCCGGCCGCGGGCGATGTCGCCCAGCACGTCGGCGAACACGCCGCCCAGGCTGACCACCATCAGCACCACCAGCACCGCGAAGGTGGTCTGGGCGAATTCGCGGAGCAGATAGCTGTCGAGCTTGGGCATCAAATAACCGCTTGCCTTAGAATTGGGGATTCTTTTTCGTTCTTTGCCGCGGGCGCACTGGCCCGATCCGCGCGGCCCCCGACGGGCCCGGACCGGGGCGCGACCGCCGATTGTAAGGAACTGCACACGGAATCTTGTTCATGACCCTCGAATTCACCCTGAACCGCGACAATCCCGCCACCGCCAGCACCGGCTGCATCGTGGTGGGCGTGTTCGCCGACAAGACCCTCAGCCCCACCGCCCAGGCGCTTGACCAGGCCGCCGGCGGGCGCCTGGCCCAGCTGGCCGCCAGCGGCGACCTGCCCGGCAAGGCCTGCGCCACCACGCTGCTGCACGGCGTGGACGGGGTGGCCGCCAAGCGGGTGCTGGTGGTCGGCCTGGGTGATCGGGACAAGTTCGGCCCGTCGGCCTACCAGAAGGCCGTGACCGCGGCGGTGCGTGCGCTGCGCACCGGCGCGGTGGAAGAGGCGCTGCTGGCGCTGGCCGACCTCGAAGTGAAGGGCCGCGACCAGGCCTGGAACGTGCGCCAGGCGGTCATCAGCGCGGACCACGCGGCCTACCGCTACACCGCCACCCTGGGTGCGAAGAACCGGAAGCGCGAGGAATCCGGCCTGCGCAAGCTGGCCGTGGCCGGCAGCGACGACCAGGCGCTGGCGCAGGGCAAGGCGATCGCCGCGGGCGTGGAATTCGCCCGCGAGCTGGGCAATCTGCCTCCCAACATCTGCAACCCCGCCTACCTGGCCGAACAGGCGCAGGCCTTCGCGGGCCGTTTCGACAAGGCGTCCTGCACCGTCCTGGATGAAGACCAGATGCAGGAACTGGGCATGGGCGCGCTGCTGTCGGTGGCGCGCGGCTCGGCCAACCGCCCGCGCCTGGTGGTGCTGGAGTGGAACAACGGCGGCGACGCCAAGCCGTATGTGCTGGTCGGCAAGGGCATCACCTTTGACACCGGCGGGGTCAACCTCAAGACCCAGGGCGGCATCGAGGACATGAAGTACGACATGTGCGGCGCCGCCACGGTGATGGGCACGTTCGTGTCCGCGGTCGAGCTGGGCCTGCCGATCAACCTGCGGGTGGTGGTGCCGGCGGTGGAGAACGCGATCGACGGCAACAGCTACCGCCCGTCCGACGTCATCACCAGCATGTCGGGCAAGACCATCGAAGTCGGCAACACCGACGCCGAGGGCCGCCTGATCCTGTGCGATGCGCTCACCTACGCGCAGCGCTTCGAGCCGGAGGCCATCGTCGACGTGGCCACGCTCACCGGCGCCTGCATGGTCGCGCTGGGCCGCCAGGCCTCGGGCCTGATGAGCAAGCACGACGACCTGGCCGAGGAACTGCTGGCAGCGGGCGAGAACGTGTTCGACCGCGCCTGGCGCCTGCCGCTGTGGGACGAATACCAGCCGATGCTCGACTCCAACTTCGCCGACGTCTACAACATCGGCGGCCGCTGGGCGGGCGCGATCACCGCCGGTTGCTTCCTCTCCCGCTTCACCGAAGGCCAGCGCTGGGCGCACATCGACATCGCCGGCACCGCCAGCGGCGACGGCAAGATGAGCATGGCCACCGGGCGCCCGGTGGGCCTGCTCAGCCAGTGGCTGCTGGACCGGGCGGCCTGAGCCGCCCGCCCGGCCTGACGTGCGCGCCGACTTCTACCTGATCGCCAAGCCCCGGTTCCGCGACCAGCCCATGCGGCTGGTCTGCGAGCTGGCCCGCAAGGCCTTTGACGCCGGCCTGCCCACCTTGGTGCTGGCGCGCGACCGCGCCCAGGCGGAGCTGATCGACGACCTTCTGTGGGACATGGGCGATGAGGTGTTCATCCCGCACCAGATCGCCGGGATGGACCCGGAGGAGGAAGGCGACGTGGAAGTGCTGATCGCCGACCCCGAATACGACCCCCCGATGCGCCCGCTGGTGATCAACCTGCGCGACGCCGCGGTGGAAGGCGCCTTCGACCGGGTGCTGGAGGTGGTGCCGGCCGATCCCGCCGCGCGCGGCCCGCTGCGCGAGCGCTGGCGGCAATACAAGGCGCGCGGGCTGGAGCTCAACAAGTACGACATGTAGGTTTCCCTGACCGTGACCGACGCCCCCCGACCGCCCATGGCCCTCGCCCCGAGCTACGAACCCGGAAGTTTCGAATCCCGTCTCTACGCCGAGTGGGAAGCCTCCGGCGTGTTCGCTCCGCGCGGCGACGGCCCCGCCTACACCATCCTGCTGCCGCCGCCCAACGTCACCGGCACCCTGCACATGGGCCACGCGTTCCAGCACACGCTGCAGGACGCGCTGGTGCGCTACCACCGCATGCGCGGCTACCGCACGCTGTGGCAGATGGGCAGCGACCACGCCGGCATCGCCACCGAGATGGTGGTCAGCCGCAACCTGGCCGCCGAGGGCAAGGGCGAGACCCGCGATTCACTGGGCCGCGAAGGCTTCATCGCCAAGGTCTGGGAGTGGAAGCAGCAGTCGGGTGACACCATCGAGCGCCAGATGCGGCGCATGGGCACCTCCGGCGACTGGTCGCGCAAGGTGTTCACCATGGACGAAGGCCCGTCGGCTGCGGTGATCGAGGCCTTCGTGCGCCTGCACGAGCAGGGGCTCATCTACCGCGGCAAGCGGCTGGTGAACTGGGATCCGGTGCTGCAGACCGCGGTGTCGGACCTGGAGGTGGTGAGCGCCGAGGAAGACGGCCACCTGTGGTCCATCCGCTACCCGCTGGCCGGCGGCGCGACCTACGAGCACGTTGAGCGCGATGCCGAGGGCAACGAGACCCTGCGCGAAACCCGCGACCACGTGATCGTCGCCACCACCCGCCCGGAAACCATGCTCGGCGACACCGCGGTGATGGTGCACCCCGATGACGCCCGCTACGCCGATCTGCATGGCCTGGAGGTGGAGCTGCCGCTCACCGGGCGCCGGATCCCGGTGATCACCGACGATTACGTGGATCCCGATTTCGGCACCGGCGTGGTCAAGGTCACCCCGGCGCACGACTTCAACGACAACGCGGTGGGCCAGCGCCACGGCCTGCCGCTGATCAACATCTTCACCCCGCTTGCCGCGATCAACGACGCGGCGCCGGAGAAGTATCGCGGCCTGGACCGTTTCCAGGCGCGCAAGGCGGTGCTCGCGGACCTGGAAACCGAAGGCTTGCTGGTTGAAACCAGGCCCCACAAGCTGCAGGTGCCGCGCGGCGACCGCAGTGGCCAGGTGATCGAACCGTACCTGACCGACCAGTGGTTCGTGGCCATGGACGAGATGGGCCGGCGCGGGCTGGAGCTGGTGGAAAACGGCTCGGTCAAGTTCGTGCCGCCCAACTGGATCAACACCTACCGCCACTGGCTGGAGAACATCCAGGACTGGACCATCAGCCGCCAGCTGTGGTGGGGGCACCGGATCCCGGCCTGGTACGACGATGCCGGCAACGTCCACGTGGGCCGCGACGAGGCCGAGGCGCGTCGCCGCGCCGGCCTGGGCGACGACGTGCCCCTGCGCCAGGACACGGACGTGCTGGAAACCTGGTTCTCCTCCGCGCTGTGGCCGTTCAGCACCATGGGGTGGCCCGACGAGGCCGCGATGGCCGAGCGCGGCTTCAAGGACTTCCTGCCCTCCAGCGTGCTGGTCACGGGCTTTGACATCATCTTCTTCTGGGTCGCCCGGATGATCATGATGACCGACCGGCTGACCGGCCAGGTGCCGTTCCGCGACGTCTACATCACCGGCCTGGTGCGCGACCGCGACGGCCAGAAGATGTCCAAGTCCAAGGGAAACATCCTCGACCCGCTGGACATCATCGACGGCATTTCCATCGAGGACCTGGTCGCCAAGCGCACCACCGGGCTGATGCGCCCGCAGGACGCGCCGAAGATCGAGAAGGCCACCCGGCGCGAATTCCCGGAAGGCATCGCCGCCCACGGCGCCGACCCGCTGCGCTTCACCATGGCCGCCCTTGCCGGCCCCGGCCGCGACATCAAGTTCGACCTGGGCCGGGCCGACGGCTACCGCAACTTCTGCAACAAGCTCTGGAACGCCACCCGCTTCGTACTGATGAACACCGAAGGCGTCAACGCCGGCAGCGGGCACGCGCCGGTGACGGATGCGGAGAAATGGATCCTGGCGCGGCTGGCCGCGACCACGGAGCAGGCCCACGCGCACTTCGCCAGCTACCGCTTCGACCTGCTGGCGCAGGCGCTGTACGAGTTCACCTGGGACGAGTTCTGCGACTGGTTCCTGGAACTGGCCAAGCCGGCCCTGCAAGGGGAAGACGCCGCGGCCGCCGCGAGCACGCGCCGCACCCTGCTGCGGGTGCTGGAGGCGCTGCTGCGGCTGCTGCACCCGCTGATCCCGTTCGTGACCGAGGAGCTGTGGCGCCACGTGGCCCCGCGCCTGGGCATCGACGCGCCGACGATCTCGCTGCAAAGCTATCCGCAGGCGCGCGACTTCGACGCGGCCGCTTTCGCCACCGCCGAGGCCGATGTGGATTGGCTGCGGCAGATGGTGTCCGCGCTGCGCCGGATCCGCAGCGAGCTGGGGGTGTCGCCCAGCCGCAAGGTGCCGCTGCTGGTGCAGGGCGGCGGCGAGGCCGACGCCGCGCGCCTGCGCCGCTTCGATTCGCAGCTGAAGTTCCTGCTCCGGCTTGATCGCATCGAGCCGGTTGAAGGCGACCCGCCTCCCTCCGCCGCCGGCCTGGTCGGCGGCCTGAAGCTGTTCGTGCCGCTCGAGGGGCTGGTGGACCTGGACGCCGAGCGCGCGCGCCTGGACAAGGAGATCGCGCGGGTCTCGGCCGAGAAGGAGAAGAGCAGCGCCAAGCTGGCGAAGTTCAGCGAGAAGGTTCCCGAGGCGGTGGTCGAACAGGAGCGGCGGCGGCTGGCGGACTGGACTGCGCAGCTGGAGAACCTCACCTCCCAGCGCGCCCGGCTCGGCTGAGGGCCGCGCCGCGCGAGGCTGAAACCCGCGCCTACGGGCGGGGCGTCGGCCAATCCCCGTCGGGCAGCAGCTCCCGCGCCATCACGATGGCATCCTCGCGCCCGCCGTGGGTGGGGTAATAGCGCGGGCGCCGCCCGATCTCGTTGAACCCCTCATCCTCGTACAGGGCCACCGCGTGCGGGTTGGACGGGCGGACTTCCAGGAACATCCGTTCCGCGCCGTCCCTGCGCGCGATCTCCAGCAGCGAGCGCAGCAGCCAACGGCCAAGGCCCTGGCCCTGCCGACGCGGATCCACGCAGATGTTGAGCAGGTGCGCCTCGCCCGCCGCCACGCTGAGCACCGCGTAGCCGATGATCGCCCCGTGCTCGTGGAGCACCCAGGCCGGATAGCCCACGCGCAGGCAGTCGCGGAAGATGCCCGGGGTCCAGGGGAACGGGTAGGCGCTGTGTTCGATCGCGATGACCTCGTCCAGGTCCTGTTCGCGCATCGGCCGCAGCCCGGGCCGCGACCGGACACCGTCGGGCTGCGCGCTCATCTCGCCGGCGACCTCCTCCGCAGCGCGCGCAACTGCGGCCACAGCGCGCGCTTGCCAGCCGGCGTGCGCAGCACCGCGGGCGGTGGCCAGGACCGGCACAGCGCGGCGGCATCGGGGGAATTGCGGTCCCGCCCGGCCGCCCGCAACAGCGCGTCATACAGCGCGCCCTCGGGCACTTCGCCCGCGCCGGGGTCGACCCTGCGCAGCAGCTCGTACCCCATCGCCTGCAGCGCCTCGCGCTGGACCACGTCCCAGCTCATGCCGCGCCCCGCTCCGCGCCCTGCCGGCGGCGGACCAGCCACCAGGCGGGTCCGGAGGCTGCGTAGAGCGCGGAAGCCGCCAGCAGCGTCTTGGGCGGATCGATCCACAGCGCGATCAGCACCCCCACGGCGATCAGCAGTGCGAAGAACGGCACCCTGTCCGAGCGGGGGCCGCTGCCCCGCCCCTTGAAGCTCGAATAGCGGATGCGGCTGACCATGAGCAGGCCGGCCACGACCGTGACCGCGAGGGCGGCCCAGCGCATCGCGTGGCCATCCTGGCCCAGCGAATGCGCGGTCCAGACGAAGCTGGCCATCAGCCCCGCCGCCGCCGGGCTGGCCAGGCCGATGAACCAGCGCTTGTCGACCACCGCCACCTGGCTGTTGAAGCGGGCCAGGCGCAGCGCCGCGCAGGCGGCGTACAGGAACGCGGCCAGCCATCCCACCCGGCCCAGGGTGACGCCGTCCAGCCGCAGCTCCACCAGCGACCAGTGGTACATCACCAGCGCCGGCGCCATGCCGAAGCTGATCAGGTCGGCCAGCGAATCGTACTGGACCCCGAACTCGCTCTGGGTATTGGTCAGCCGCGCCACCCGGCCGTCGATGCCATCCAGGATCGCGGCCACGAAGATGGCCACGCACGCCGGGCCGATGCGTCCCTGGGACGCGGAGATGATGGCGAAAAAGCCGGCGAAAAGGCCGCCCGTGGTGAACAGGTTCGGCAGCAGGTAAATCCCCCGCGAGCGGGCGCGCGGCGCAGCAGTGTCTTGGTCATCCATGGCGGGAGTTTACCGGCCGCGCCGCGATCCGGCGCACAGGCATCGAATCCGGGACCGGATCACTTGCGCCCCCGGCGTCCCGGTGCTGCAATCCGGGGCCGGCCTGTCCAAAGGAGTTTCCGCATGCGCCTTCCCATCCTGTGCGCCGCCCTGGCATTGGCGGCGGCGTCCGCCGGCGCGGGCGCCAGCGACATTTACCAGTGGACCGACGCGCGGGGGATTACCCACTATTCGGAAACCCCGCCGCCGGCCGGCACGCCCTACCAGACGCGTCGCATCACCAACACCGGGGCCAGCGCGCAGCCGGCGCCCGCGCCGGGAGGCGACGCCGGAACCAATCCCCAGTGCGCCGCGGCCCGCGCCAACATCGAGATCCTCACCAGCGAAGGCCCCGTGCAGCAGGAGGACGCGGAGGGCAACGCCCGGGAGCTCACCGCCGACGAGCGCGCCCGGCAGCTGGACCTGGCGCGGGCCGCGGCGCGCGCGTACTGCGCCGACGAGGCCTGACGGATGCGCCTGTCCTGGGCCATCGTCCTGGGTGTGGCGGGCGGAATCGCCGTGGCGTGGTGGCTGGCGCGCGAGCCCCCGCAGGATCGCCAGGCCCGGGCGCAACGGGCCGAAGCGGCGGCCGCAGCGGCGTACGAGGACGCCAGGCCGGTCCTGTACCGGTGGCGGGATGCCGACGGCGTGCGCCAGGT
>JAAYXJ010000051.1 GCA_012515985.1 Gammaproteobacteria bacterium | reverse complement strand
ACGACGACGCCAACGGCGATGCCGGGCAGCCCGTAGTGGGCGACCACGTCATCCACGGCCCGGGTCACTTCCGGGATGGGCTCTGCGGCGGACGCGGCGGGGGCAAAAAAAATCGCGGCCGTGAGTGCGGCCGCGAAAAGGGAAACATGACACTTCACCGGGTTGTCCTCACTCAATTTCGGCGGAGGCCCGCCCGCGGCGCATGCCGCGGGCGGTGCCGCCAAGACCAGCCTGGGCCGGTCAGAAGTTCCAGGTCACCACCAGCTGCGCGTAGCGCGGCGACTGCCAGCGGGTGCCGGTGCCGTGCAGGCCACGCACGACGCCAGGACCCATCTCGTAGCGCTGGCGGACGTTGATGACTTCGTCGTTGTTGAGCAGGTTGTACACGGAGAGGCGAGCAGTCAGGTCGATGCCGTCCACGGGCAGCGTCCAGGTCACGTTGGCGCCCACGTTGTACGTCCAGGGCAGGCGGCCACCGGCCCCACGGCCCGCGTATTCGTACACGCGCTCGTCCCACGAGCCCGAGCAATTCTGAACGCAGTGCCAGAACGTGCCGCCGCCCGATCCTTCGGTGACGAAGCTCGCCGCGGCAAAGCTGTCGCCCGGCCAGGTCACGCCCAGCATGTTGATCGGGCCGCCGGACATCGCCGTCGCCACGGCGCCCACGGTCCACATATCGTTGAACGCATAGGTGCCACGCAGCTTGATCTGGTGGCGGCGGTCATTGAACAGCGGGCCATAGTCCTGGTTGTTGGCCGGGTGGTCCCAGTGCTGGACCATGCCGGTATCGCCGTAGTTGGTGTCCGAGTTGACCGGGCCCTCGTGGTTGCCGTCCAGCTTCGACCAGATGTAGGAGGCGTTGAACGCCCACTTGCCGTCCCAGGCGCGGTCAAGCTGCAGCTCGATCGACTTGTACGTGCGCTTGGGCTCGAAGTAGCCGACAACTTCACCACTGCCATTCTTCTGGTAGCCGTCACGCGAGGTGTCGATGGTGATCCAGCCCTCGGTGTCACAGCCCAGGCTGGCGTCGCCCCAGATGGTGAGCGGCTTGCCCGGGTTGGCGATGGGCCACAGCGAAGATGCAAGGCGGCCACACGGGGTGTGGTTGATGCGCACGTCATCCAGGGCATTCTTCATGCGCCGGTAGGTACCGTTCACGCCCCACGACCAGGCGTGGCTCAGCATCGCCTGGAAGCCGAGGATGGCTTCGTCCTGGTATACCGCGTCAAGGTCCTGGTCGACGCTCTGGCGGAGATCCCCGACCTCGACGTTGTAGCTGGTATCGACCGGGCCTATCTGGGCACCGATGATCGGCTCCATGTAGGTCCCCCCGGTGACGGGGTTGACCGCCTCGCGCCAGCCGTTCAGCTCATAGAACGTGCGCTCGTCGGTCAGGCCGCCGGCGAAGGTGTACTGGATGTTGTTGGTGACCGGCAGGTAGTAGCGGCCCAGGTTGCCGAACAGCTTGGTGGTGCCGTCACCCTTCATGTCCCAGGAGAACCCGAGTCGCGGCGACACCAGGTTGTCCATCTTGATGAAGCTGCCGCCGGCCGCGGTCTTGTTGTTGAAGCTGTCAACGCGCACGCCGAGGTTGAGCAGCAGGTTCGGCGTCACGCTCCAGTTGTCTTCAAGGTAGTACGCGGTGGCGGTGGTTTCGAAGACACCACCGTCGCTGCGCTCGCGGCCCATCAGGATTTCGGTCACGCCGGGCGGAATCACGGCGCCGTTGTCCAGCTGCGAGCCCGGAACCATCTGGTACGCGGTGTACTGCGTGCGCGTCGGCCCGGGATAGAAGGTGACCCGATCCGTGGTCATGATCTCGTGGTCGATGCCGAACCTCAGCTGGTGGTCGCCCAGCGTCCATTCGAAGTCCAGCCGGCCAACCTCGCGCTCGTCCTCATGGGACACGATGGTGCCGCCGGTGGGGTGGCAGCCCAGCGTGGGCCGGCCCATGGCGTTGTAGATGTCGTTGTAGCTCGCGTTGATGAACACGCCTTCGCAGAGCGCATCAGCAGGCGAGGAGGTGAACGCCTGGCTCTGGTTGATCCCGTACATCGCCTTGGCCACGAAGTTCTGGCCGAGATAACCGGTGTAGGTGATCGAGCCGCTCTTGCCGCCGGTCTCCGTGTTGCTGGTACCGGTGGCGTCGGTGCGCTCGTTGGTATCCCAGTTGTACCCGAAGGTGGTCAGGTCGCTGTCGCCTTCATCGGAGAAGGCGAGCAGTTCCAGCAGGTGGTCATCGTTGATGCGCCAGTCCATCTTGGCGCCCCAGAACCCGTTCTCGCCCTCGCTCTCGTACCAGGTGGCGCCGGTGTTGCTGGTGTACTTGGAATCCGAGTCGCGAAGCTCGTACATCGCGAACAGGAACAGGCGGTCGCGGATCAGGGGACCCGATCCCCAGACATTGGTCTTGTAGAAGCTGCTGCGGTCGCGGCTGCCCCGGTAGGTCGCGGTGGAGGTGGTGCCGTCCGAGTTTTCGCCGGTGATGACCCGGTCCTGGCCCGAAGCCTTCCACGCGTTGGGTTCGAAGGTCAGCTGGACGCCACCTTCGAACTCGTTGCTTCCCGAGCGGGTCACTGCGTTGATCACGCCGCCGGTGGCGCGGCCGAACTCGACCGAATAGCCACCGGTCTTGACCTGGTATTCCTGGAAGAACGCGAATGGTGCGGTGGAATAGCTCTGGCGCCGATAGAAATCGGTGACGTTGAGGCCGTTGATGAACACGGAGTTCTCCGCCACCGACGAGCCGCCAAACGAGATCCCGCCGAAGCTGGAGTTACCGGTAACGACGCCCGGCGCCAGCAGGGCCACGGAGCTCAGGCTCTGCTCGACCGGCAGGCGCGCCCACTCCTCGCGGGTGATGTTGGTGGCCGACTCGGTGGAGTGCACGTCGACGCGGTTGACCACGCGGGTGCCGACCACCTGCACGGCGGCCATGTCCGCGATGCCGCCCTGCGAACCCAGGTTGACGGTGGTGGTGCCGCCCAGGGACACGGTGACTTCCAGCGGTTCGCCCACGGGCACGCCGTCACGGGTCAGTTGAAGGTTGTAGGTACCCACCGGCAGCTGGCCGAGGCGGTAGCTGCCGTCGGCATTGACGGTGACCGAGCGGGTCAGGCCGGTGGCCGGGTTGTTCACCACCACCTGGTCGCCCGCGGTGGCGCGGCCGGCGACTGCACCGGTGACCTGCTGCGCAACCGCCACCGGCGCCAGGGCGGACAGGCACGCTCCCAGGGCGATGCACAGGGCTGCGCGGCGGAGCTGGGTTTGTCTGGGCTTCATTGCGGTTCTCTCCGGTACAGATGATCAAGATTGGTCATGGACGACAGGCCGCGCCCGGGGAGACAGGCACGCCGGGCCCCGCGCCCGGCGCGAACCGCCGCGGCGGCTGCAGGCTGGAAAAAACAGGAAACGCACGCGTTGCGCACTGCCACGCCTCTCCTCCCCAAGGACGCTGTCATGGCTGTGTAACATGCACGTTGAGACGTCGTCAATAATTTATTCTTTCTTATTGCAATTTTCGAATGATGTATTCCATGATGAAAGTCCAGTTCAGTAAACGGGAAGGGGATCGAATGCGCGCGGCTGCACTGCTCCTGGCGCTTTTCCTTGCGTTGCCCGGCCCGGCGGCCGCTGCAGCGCCCACGGCCGATGCGCCCCCGCTGGCGGTCCCCGGCCTGCTCGAGGAACACCTGGGTCCTGACTTCTGGATCTCGAAGCTGGCGGACCCGGACCGGGTCATCCTGACCCCTGCGCAGATCGCCAGTCAGAACGCGCGCATGGTGGCGGAAGACCAGTCGATCTTCGACCTGGCCGCGCTTCCGTCCCGCCTGGACGCGGCCCGGGTACGCGGCTGGATCGAAGGCCTGGCCACCATGCCCACGCGCGAGCTTTTCGATGAGCAAGGCCAGCCGGTCGCTGGCTCGGTGCTGGCGGGGATCCAGGACAACGTGGCCATCGGAGCGGTGCCGGCCAGCCAGGACACACGGTTCGGGATGGTGGTGCGCCGCGCCGACCTGCGCGCCTTCCCCACGGCGCTGCGAGTGTTCCATTCGCCCGACAACAGCGACATCGACCGCTTCCAGGAGAGCACGCTGTTCCCCGGCGACCCGGTGGTGATCGCGCATGAGAGCGCCGATGGCCAGTGGTACTTCGTGGTCAGCGACCGCTATGCGGCCTGGATCGAGAAGCAGTATGTGGCCGAGGGCGAGCGCGAGCGGATCCTGGCCCGCGCCAGCGCCGAACCTTTCCTGGTGGTGACCGGCGCGACCGCGAGCACCGTCTACACGCCGGAGAACCCGCGCGTGTCCAGCGTGCAGCTCGAGATGGGCGTGCGCGTGCCGGTGCTGGCCGACTGGCCGGCCACCCGGGCCATCAACGGCCAGATCCCCGCCGCCCACTGGGTGATCGAGCTGCCGGTGCGCGGCGACGACGGCGCGCTGTCGTTCGAGCCGGCGCTGCTGCCGCGCTCGGCCGACGTGGCCGACGACTACCTGCCGCTGACCGAGGCCAACATCATCCGCCAGGCCTTCAAGTTCCTGGGCGAGCGCTACGGCTGGGGGCACTCCTACAACGCGCGCGACTGCAGCGGCTTCCTGTCGGAGATCTTCCGCAGCTTCAACGTGCTGATCCCGCGCAATACCAGTCGCCAGTCGATCAGCCCCGCGCTCGACCGCCTGGGCTTCGACGAGAACGACAGCTGGGACGACCGCGTGGCGGCGCTGGCCGAAGCGCGTACGGGCGACATGATCTACTTCCCCGGCCACGTGATGATGATGCTTGGCCACGTGAACGGTGAGCCGTTCGTGATCCATGACACCTCCGGCATGAGCTGGCTGCCGGATCCGGAGGGCGAGCTGGTGCGGCTGCAGCTCAATGGCGTGGTGGTGACCCCGGTGCTGCCGATGATGTCCAACCGCACCACCCCCACCGTCAACCGCATCACCAGCATCCAGCGCCTGCGGCCCTGAGCGCACGAGCCCACGCATCATGAAAATCACCGACGTCCGGCTCGGCATGCTCCGGGTCCCCCTCAAGACCCCGTTCAAGACAGCGCTGCGCACCGTGGAAGCGGTGGAAGACATTGTGGTCAGCGTGCACACCGACACCGGCAACACCGGCTACGGCGAGGCCGCCGCCACGGCTGTGATCACCGGCGACACGCACGGCTCGATCATCGAGGTGATCCGCAATCTGATCGGCCCGCGGCTGGTCGGCATGGAAGTGGCGGACCTCAACCGCATCCTGCAGGTGATCCACGGCTCGGCCGAGCGCAACACCAGCGCCAAGGCGGCGGTGGAGATCGCGGTGTACGACCTGTGGGCCCAGCTCTACGGCGCGCCCCTGTACCGCATGCTCGGCGGCGGCGTTCCCTCGATCACCACCGACATCACCATCAGCGTGGACTACATCGACAAGATGGTGGCCGATTCGCTGTCGGCGGT
>JAAYXJ010000009.1 GCA_012515985.1 Gammaproteobacteria bacterium | reverse complement strand
TGGGCCAGGGCGTCAGCGACATCCTGAGCGGCCGCTGGTTCCGCTGAGGCGTTTTCCCCGGGCACGGCCTGCAGCCAGCGGGCTGGCACGCGGCCGATGGCCTGGGGCATGCTGACGCGATGGCGAAACCGGTGACCCGCATGTTCCCGATCCTCCTGGCGGCCTCGTTTATGCTGGCCGCCTCCGGATGCACGCAAGGCCAGGGTGGAGTGAGTTCCCAGACACGCGATTTCAGTGATCCGTCGCATGCGCAATTCGCGCAGGCGGTGCGCGACGGCAACCAGGCGTTGGCGCGCGAACTGCTGGCCGCGGGTGCCAATCCCAATGCCACCGATGAATCGGGTACGCCGCTGCTGCAGTGGGCGATGCGCAAGCGCGATCGCGGCGCGGTGACCCTGCTGCTGGCGCTGGGTGCCGATCCGTCGCGCCCGGACGCCAAGGGCCGCACCGCCATGCACGAGGCCGCCATGGCTTCGCACACTGACTGGATCGACGAACTGCTGGAACACGGCGTGCCGGTGGACATCCCCAACGCCAACAACGGCCAGACCGCGCTGTATGACGCCCTGCGCGCACGCGAACCCGACAACATCGAGCGGCTGCTGGAGGCCGGTGCCCGGCTTGATGTGAGCGACCGCTCCGGCACCACGCCCCTGCACCAGGCGGCGCTGGTCAATGATCTGCCCTCGGTTCGCCGCTTCCTCGAGGCCGGCGCGGATCCGACCGCGCGCGATGAAACCGGGGCCACGGTGGAGGCCTATCTCTACGATGGCGACCCGAAGATCCTGATGGCTTCGGTGCGCCGGGACCTGGAGTGGATCCGCGAGCGCTTGTCCGGCGGAACAGGACCGGCGCCGCAGTGAGCCCGCGGAACGGACCGGCACAGGTGCGCCGCGCGCTGGTGACCGGCGGCAGCGGCGACATCGGCGGTGCCATCTGCCAGGCGCTGGCGGCGGCGGGGATGCACGTGATCGTGCACGCCAACGCCAACCTCGCGCGGGCCGAATCGGTGGCGTCGGCGATCGCCGCCGCGGGCGGCAGTGCGGAGGCGGTCGGCTTCGACCTCACCGACGGGGGCGCTGCCGCTGCGGCAATCGAACGGCTGCTGGAGGCCGGCCCCGTCCAGGTGCTGGTGAACAATGCAGGCATCCATGACGACGCCCCGCTCGCGGGGATGTCGGATGCGCAGTGGCACCGGGTGATCGATGTCTCGGTGCATGGATTCTTCCACGCCACCCGCCCGCTGCTGCTGCCCATGGCGCGCACGCGCTGGGGCCGCATCGTCAGCGTCTCCAGCGTGGCGGCGGTGATCGGCAACCGCGGCCAGGTGAACTATGCCGCGGCCAAGGCGGCGCTGCACGGGGCGACGAAATCACTGGCGCGCGAGATGGCCTCGCGGGGGATCACCGCCAACGTGGTGGCTCCGGGGGTGATCGAGGGCAGCATGGCGCGCGAGGCGTTCCCGCCGGAGATGATCAGGCAGGTTGTTCCCGCAGGCCGCGCCGGGACCCCGGCCGAGGTGGCCGCGCTGGTGGCCTTCCTCTGTTCCGACTCCGCCGGCTACGTCAACGGCCAGGTGATCGGGGTCAACGGCGGGATGGGCTGACCGGGCATGCACGCCGGCTTCAGGCTGGCGGGCGAATAATCAGGCCATCCACCCGTCCCGCCGCGGTGGCGGGGCGACGGTCCACACGAGGGCATCGCCATGCGTGTTGTCAGTACTTCCCTT
>JAAYXJ010000050.1 GCA_012515985.1 Gammaproteobacteria bacterium | reverse complement strand
GATCTTCCCAACGGATAGGTTGTCAAGGACGGTCACGTCGTGACCGTCCTGCATGGTGACGTCCGCCAAGTGCGACCCGATGAAACCCGCGCCGCCCGTAATCAAGATTCGCATCTGCGCTTCTCAGGCTCCTGGCTGGAGGATCAAAACGATACGATCTGGTAACCGAGGTATCTTACCCGAATCGCACAGGAAATCAAGCAGCCAGGGCTTCAGCGTACACCGCCTCGATGCGCTGGATCATGCGGTCGCGCGTGAACTCCGCTTCCACCCGTGCGCGGCCGGCTTGGCCCATCTCCCGTTGCTTGAGCGGGTCGCGCACGATGCCGGCCACCGCCTCTGCCAGCGCATGGGGGTTGCAGGGCGGCACCACGGCTCCCGTGACGCCATCCTGCACCACCCACGACGTGCCGGTGCCGACCTCGGTGGTGACGCACGGCAGCCCGGAGGCCATCGCCTCCAGCAGGACCGTCCCGAAAGCCTCGGCCCGCGCGTTGGCGGGCAGCACGAAGGCGTTTGCCCGGTGGTACAGGCGGGGAAGCTCCGCGTCGCTCACCTCGCTCAGGAAGCGCACGCGCTCCTGCACGCCCAGCTCGGTGGAAAGGCGCTCCCAGGGTGCGCGCATGGGGCCATCGCCCACGACCTGGAGATGGACGCCCTCCAGGGCCGGCATGGCGCGGATCAGGGTGTCGAGACCCTTGTAGTAGCGCAGGCGGCCCACGAACAGCAGCGTGGCTGGGCCGGCGTACGGTTCGGCGGGCGGGGAAAAGCGGCTGATATCGATGCCCAGCGGGACGACGGTGCAGCGGTCGCGCACGGGCCGCAGCCACTCGGACGTCTCGATATAGCGCGGGCTGGAGGCTACGATCCGGTCGGCGTGGCCGAGCACCCGGCGCAGCAGGGGGCCGTACAGCCGCAGCGTCCGCCGCTGGCGGACGATGTCCGACTGGTAGCTGATGACGGTGGCCTTGGCGCGCCGCGTCAGGTAGTTGGCGATTTCGCCCAGCGGGTAGGGCGATTGCAGGTGGACGATATCGGCGCGCAGACTGGCGAGGATGACCGGCTGCGCCAGGCTGATGGGCATGGAGGCGGCGGTCAACAGCCGGCCCGCCTTGATGACGCGGACGCCGTTCAGCGTTTCCCGGTGGGTGCGGTGGCCCGGCGCGCACACCAGCACCGTCACGTCGTAGCCCGCCGCGGCCTGCGCCTCGGCCAACACGCGGATGTGGTTCTCGATGCCGCCCAGGACGGGGTAGTAGTCCTTGTAGATGTGTAGGATGTTCACGAGCTGGTCCTTCTCGCGCCCGCCGCGGCCTCGAGCACCGCCTGGTACACCTGACGGGTCTGGGCGGCGGTCTGTTCCCACGTGAAGCGCCGCGCCTGCGCGACGCCTTCCGCGGCCAGGCGCGCCCGCAGCTCGGCGTCGGCCAGGAGATCCCGTAGCGCCTCCGTGATCGAAGCCGTGTCATCGGGCGCAAAGTGCACCGCTGCCTGGCCGGTCAGCTCCGGCAAGGACGATGTGTTGCTGCACGCCACCGGCGCGCCGCAGGCCATGGCTTCCAGCACAGGCAGCCCAAAACCTTCGTACAGGCTGGGCATAGCCAGCGCCTGCGCGCCCGTGTAGAGCGCTGGCAGATCGGCGTCGGCCACGTACCCCGGCAGATGCACCGCGTTCCGCGCCGGCGATTGCTCCAGCGCGGCGTAGAACTCGTCGGCCAGCCACCCGCGCCGCCCGACGATCACCAGTCCGTCGGTCAGCCCCTCGGCATGGACGACCTCGAAGGCGTTCAGGAGGCGGATCAGGTTCTTGCGCGGCTCGATGGTCCCCACGAACAGCAGATAGCGCTCCGGCAGATGGTAGGCGGCCCGCACCCGCGCCACCTCCTCCGCTGAACGAGGGCTGAAGTGCGGGCTGGCGGCCTCGTAGATGACCGTGATCTTGTCCGGCGGCACGCCGTAGGCGGCCATCAGGTCGCGCTGGGTGCACTCCGAGATCGCGATAATGTGCGTGGCGCGCCGGCAGTAGAGCGGCATAGTGGCGTTCAGGTACCAGCGGTTCAGCCGTTTGTGGTGTTCGGGCAGG
>JAAYXJ010000267.1 GCA_012515985.1 Gammaproteobacteria bacterium | reverse complement strand
GCTCCTACTTGAAAAGCGGGGCCAGGGGCGCATATCGGGCAGTTGGAGCAACAACCCTGGCCAGAGCCCATGAGCACCGCGACCGAAACCCGCAAGTTCGAAGCCGAAGTCTCCCAGGTCCTGCACCTGGTCACCCACTCCCTCTACTCGCACAAGGAGATCTTCCTGCGCGAGCTGGTCTCCAACGCCTCCGACGCCTGCGACAAGCTGCGCTTCGAGGCCATCGCCAAGCCGGAGCTGCTGGCGGGCGAGGCCGAGCTGCGCATCGACATCGAGTGGGACAAGGACGCGCGCACCATCACCGTGCGCGACAACGGCATCGGCATGAGCCGCGACGAGGTGATCGCCAACATCGGCAGCATCGCCAGCTCCGGCACCCGCCGGTTCCTGGAGGCGATGAGCGGCGAGCAGAAGGCCGACGCGCGCCTGATCGGCCAGTTCGGCGTGGGCTTCTATTCCGCCTTCGTGGTTGCCGACAGGGTCACCGTCACCACCCGCCGCGCCGGCGCCGACGCCAGCGAGGGCGTGAAGTGGGAGAGCGACGGCACCGGCGAGTACACGCTGGAAACGCTTGAAGTCCCCGAGCGCGGCACCAGCGTCACCCTGCACCTGAAGGAGGACGAGGGCGAGTTCCTGGAGGACTGGAAGCTGCGCTCGCTGGTGCGCAAGTACTCCGACCACGTCGCCTTCCCGATCCGCATGCCCAAGGCGGCCACGCCGGGTGAGGACGACAAGGACAAGAAGGACGCCGCCCCGGAGTGGGAAACCGTCAACGACGCCTCCGCGCTGTGGACCAAGCCCAAGAACGAGATCAGCGACGAGGAGTACCAGAACTTCTACAAGTCGCTGGGCCACGACTTCAACGACGCCGCCGCCTGGAGCCACAACCGGGTGGAAGGCAACCAGAGCTTCACCACCCTGCTCTACATCCCTTCGCAGCCGCCGTTTGACCTGATGATGGGCGGGCGCGACGAGCGCAAGGGGCTCAAGCTCTACATCAAGCGCGTCTTCATCATGGACGCGGCCGAGGAGCTGCTGCCCAACTACCTGCGCTTCGTGCGCGGCGTGGTGGATTCGGACGACCTGCCGCTCAACGTGAGCCGCGAGATCCTGCAGCAGAACCGCCAGGTGGAGCGCATCAAGGGCGCCTGCGTGAAGCGGGTGCTGGACATGATCGAGAGACTCTCGCGCGATGAGCCGGAGAAGTTCGCCGCCTTCCTCAAGGCGTTTGGCAACACGCTCAAGGAAGGCATCGTCGAGGACCCGGCGAACCGCGAGCGCATCGCCGGCCTGCTGCGCTTTGCCTCCACCAGGGGCGAGGGCGATGCCCTGACGGTGTCGCTGGACGACTACATCGGCCGCATGGCCGGCGACCAGGACACCATCTGGTACATCACCGCCGACGGCTACAAGGCCGCAGCCGGCAGCCCGCAGCTGGAGGCCTTCCGCGCCAAGGACATCGAGGTGCTGCTGATGTTCGAGCGCATCGACGAGTGGGTGCTGGGCCACTTCACCGAGTACAAGGGCAAGCCGCTCAAGAACGTGGCCAAGGGCGAGCTGCCGCTCGACCAGGCCGAGAAGGACAAGCAGGAAGAGGCCGCCAAGGCCGCCGCCCCGCTGGTGGAGAAGATCAGGAAGCTGCTGGGCGAGCGCGTGGCCGACGTGCGCGTGTCCGCGCGCCTGACCGATTCGCCCTCGTGCCTGGCGCTGTCGGACTACGAGATGGCCCCGCACCTGGCGCGCCTGCTGCGCGAGGCCGGCCAGGACATCCCCGAGAGCAAGCCGACGCTGGAGATCAACCCGCAGCACGCGCTGCTGCAGAAGATCGACGGCGAGGCGGACGAGGCGAAGGCCACCGACCTGGCCACCCTGCTGCTGGAGCAGGCCGAGCTTGCCGCCGGCGCGCCGCTGCCGGATCCGGCCGCGTTCGTGCAGCGCGTGAACCGGCTGCTGCTGGGCTGAGCGAATGCCACGGACGCGCCGATGCGTTGACGCGCGTTGCACATGACCAAACGGCCGCTGCCCTTCGAGAGATCGGAGGGCGGCGGTGCACGCCGTTTTCATGGGCGAAACGGGAAGCTGTGCCACACCTCTCCCCAACCCATGACGGAAACAGCCAATGGACAACAACAAGAAGATCCAGCACTCGCTCAACGACCTGATCGAAATCGCCCGCGACGGCAGCGAGTTCTACACCGAGGCCGCGAGCAAGGTGGACAACCCCGAGCTCGCCAGCCTGTTCACCCGCATGGCCGGCCACAAGCGCGAGATCCTGAACGGCCTCTCGGCCGACGTTGCAGCGATTGGCGGCGAGCCCGCCGACAGCGGCACCATGGCCGGCTCGATGCGCAAGGGCTACGCCAACCTGCGTGCGGCGCTGGGCAACAAGGACTACGCCTACGTTGCGGAACTGGAGGAGCTTGAGGACCGTCTGCTCGAGGCGTTCCGCGAGACCATCCAGGACGACGACACCCCGGCCGCCGCCAAGGCCGCGGCGCAGAAGTACATGCCGCAGGTGCAGGAGTGCCACGACATCATGCGCAACCGCAAGGTGGCGCTGAAGGACGCGCACTGACCGGCAACCCCTGCTGGCATGCACACGAAAGCCCCGGCCTTGGTGCCGGGGCTTTTTTCTTTGATCGGTAAATCAGCGGACGGTATCGCGGCAAAGGCCGTCAGGATTCGGCAAGCAGCTCCGAGCTGACCTGGATCGAGCCGTCCGCACCGCGCGTTGCGCGCACGTGGTACAGGCCCGCGGCCTCCAGATCGGTGAGGAAGAATTCCACCGTCCTGGCGCCGTCTTCGCCATCGACGAAACGCGGCGGATGGAACTCGTAGCCCGGCCCTTCCATCGCCCGGCGATGCGCGAGCGTGGAGACCTCCTGCTTCTGGCGCACCACGTAGCCCTGCGGCACGCCCTCGCCGAACGCCGCCACGGCCTCGGCCCACGCGTCCACCGTGGCGACGGAATCGCATGCGCCCAGCACGCGCTCGAGCGATCCGGCGGTGCCGGGCATGATCACCTCGCCATCCACCACGGCCCAGGTGCGACCGTGGCTGGGCAGCGCGCCCGGCGAGCGCACCGCCAGCAGGCGGCAGCGGATGTCGCCGGTGTCGGCGAGCGGTTCCACCAGCACGTCATCGGGATTCCAGCCATAGGCCGAGGCGGCCGCAAGGCCCACCTGGCGGTCGATCTCTTCGTTCATGCGCGCGTTCTCGATTTCACTGAGGCCGCCGGCCGGCGGCAGCTGCTGGCAGCCAGCGGAGGAAGCCGCCAGCAGCAGGCAGCCTCCGATCACCCACGGGAATCTATCCATTCGTGATGTTGTTGGTGCCCGGTGGCCCGATGGTAATCCCCGCCGGGCGGCTCAGCACCTCGGGCAGCGGCTGGC
>JAAYXJ010000266.1 GCA_012515985.1 Gammaproteobacteria bacterium | reverse complement strand
TTCCCAGCCGCCCAGCTTCCCGATCGTCTTGCGATCCAGCATGCCCACACCCTTTGAGCCTCCAAATCAGGCATCAAGAGTACTCAGGGCTGCAAAAGGCTCCACGGAAATCAGCGAAGAACCAAAAAAAAGCCCGCGCAAAAAGCGCGGGCCAAAGAGAAAACCTGGTGCCGTTGAGAGGAGTCGAACCTCCGACCTACTGATTACGAATCAGTTGCTCTACCAACTGAGCTACAACGGCAAGGGAAGCGATTCTATCCGCTGCCGGGTCAGTCCACCAGCCGCACCCGCAGCTCCTTGGGCAGCGCGAACACCATGTTTTCCGGCTCGCCCTCCAGCTCGCGGACCGCGCCCGCACCCAGCTCCCGCAGCCGGGCCAGCACGCCCTGCACCAGGATGTCGGGCGCCGAAGCCCCGGCGGTCACGCCCACGTGCCGGCGGCCCTCAAGCCAGCGCGGATCGATCTCATCGGCGCCGTCGATCAGATACGCCTCCACCCCGTCGCGCTCGGCCAGCTCGCGCAGGCGGTTGGAGTTGGAGCTGTTCGGCGAGCCCACCACCAGCACCAGGTCGCATTCGCGCGCCAGCTCACGCACCGCATCCTGCCGGTTCTGGGTGGCGTAGCAGATATCGTCCTTCTTCGGCCCCTGAATGGACGGGAACCGCTCGCGCAGCGCATCGATGATGCTGCGCGTATCGTCCACCGACAGCGTGGTCTGCGTGGTGTAGGCGATGTTGTCGGGCTGCCCCGGCTCCAGGCGGGCAACGTCGTCCAGGTCCTCGACCAGGTAGATCTGGCCGGCCCCGCCCTCGCGCCGCCACTGCCCCATCGTGCCTTCCACCTCCGGATGGCCCGCGTGGCCGATCAGCACCACGTCGCGGCCCGCCCGGCAGTTGCGCGCCACCTCGAAATGGACCTTGGTCACCAGCGGACAGGTCGCATCGAACACCTTGAGCCCGCGCCGCTCGGCCTCGGCGCGCACCGCCTGCGAGACGCCGTGGGCGCTGAAGATCACCGTGTTGCCGTCCGGCACCTCGTCGAGTTCCTCGACGAAAATGGCGCCGCGGCTGCGCAGATCCTCGACCACGTAGCGGTTGTGGACCACCTCGTGGCGCACGTAGATCGGCGCGCCCAGTGTCTCGATGGCGCGGTTGACGATCTCGATGGCGCGGTCGACGCCCGCGCAGAATCCGCGGGGGTTGGCGAGGACGATTTCCATGGCGTCCATTCTACCGTCCGGAGGCGCCGCGTACCTGCATCCCCGCTGTCGGGGACGCCGGGGCCCCGGTTACCGGTCGGGATCCTTGCGCGCGCCGATGATGCCGAACAGAGCGATGCCGATCGCTCCGCCGACGATCGCGGCATCGGCGACGTTGAATGCGGGCCAGTAATGGTCCTTCCAGTGCCACTGGATGAAATCAATGACGTGGCCGTGGAGCTGGCGGTCGATCACGTTGCCGATCGCCCCGCCGATCACCAGCGCGAACGGCAGCGCCGTGCGCCACTCGCCGCGCGGCGTGCGCGAGAGCCAGAACGCCAGCAGCCCGCTGATGGCGAACGCGAGCAAGGTGAAGAACCACCTCTGCCAGCCGCCCTCGCCCGCCAGGAAGCTGAACGCCGCCCCCGTGTTGTAGGTGCGGTACCAGTTCCAGAAGCCCTCGATCACCGGGATCGCGGTGTATTCGGGCAGGCTCGTGAGCACCCACCACTTGGTCAGCTGGTCGAGCGCGATCACCACCACCGAGACGACCAGCCAGGGCAGCGCGTTGGGCGTGGCCCGCGGGTTCAGAACCATTGGCGGTCCTCGCCCGGGCCTTCGATGTTGGACACGCAGCGCCCGCAGATCTCCGGGCGCTCGGGCACCGAGCCGACATCGGCCTGGTGGTGCCAGCAGCGCACGCACTTGGGCTTGCCGGTGGGGGTGGCGGTGATGCCGATATCCACTGCTTCGTCGTCCGGCTCGATGGTCACGTCACCGCTGATCAGCAGGAAGCGCAGTTCCCCGGCCAGGGGCGCCAGGCGGTTCTGCTCGGCCACCCCGCAGCGCAGGGTGATCTCCGCCTCCAGCGCGGCGCCGATCTCGCGGCTGGCGCGCATCGGCTCCAGCACCGCCGCCACGCGCTCGCGCAGGTCCACCAGGCGGTCGAACTCCTCCGGCGACAGCGGCGAATCCGCCGGCAGCGGCGCCAGGCCTTCGTACCAGGTGGCGAACAGCACGTTGTCCGGCCGCGCGCCGGTGTCCGTCGCCTCCGGCATGTGCTGCCACATCTCGTCGGCGGTGAAGGCCAGGATCGGCGCGATCCAGCGCACGAAGGCCTCGGCGATCCGGTACATCGCGCTCTGCGCGCTGCGCCGGCCGCGCGAGTCCTCGCCCATCGTGTACAGGCGGTCCTTGGTCACGTCCAGGTACAGAGAACCCAGCTCCACGCTGCAGAAGTTGCTCAGCGCCTGCACGATCTCGGGGAAGTCGTAGCGGGCATAGGCGGCGGTGATCTTTTCCTGCAGCAGGTGCGCCCGATGCACGATCCAGCGGTCCAGCGCGACCATGTCGTCGAGCCGGCGCAGGTGCGCGGACGGGTCGAAGCCGTTGAGGTTGCCCAGCAGGAACCGGGCGGTGTTGCGGATGCGGCGGTAGGCGTCGGCGCTGCGCTTGAGGATCTCGTCGGACACCGACATCTCGTGACGGTAATCGGCGGCAGCGATCCACAGCCGCAGCACGTCCGCGCCCATCGCATCCATCACCTTCTGCGGGGCCACCACGTTGCCCAGCGACTTGGACATCTTGCGGCCGGCCGCGTCCACGGTGAAGCCGTGGGTCAGCACCTCCCGGTACGGCGCCGCCCCGTCCATGGCCACGCCGCTGAGCAGCGAGGACTGGAACCAGCCGCGGTGCTGGTCCGAGCCCTCCAGGTACAGGTCGGCCGGCTTGCGCAGGCCGTCCTCCGGGCGCTGCTCCAGCACGCAGGCGTGGCTGACGCCCGAGTCGAACCAGACGTCGAGGATGTCGGTGACCTTGTCGTAGCGCGCCGCCTCGTCGCCCAGCAGCTCGGCCGGGTCCAGGTCGTACCAGGCGTCCACGCCCTCGCGCTCCAC